>QHVD01000143.1:0-14630 GCA_003222235.1 Gemmatimonadota bacterium
GAGGGCGTGGACCATGTAGAGGATGAGGAACGCCCGCATCCCGTAGTAGCTGAAGCGCTCCCACATCTCCGTGAAGAAGAGCGTGGAGAGGCCGCGGGGGTGGCCGGCCCAGCCGGCGGCGTCGGCGTGGACGCCCGGTGCGTGTGAGACGTCAGACATCAGACATCAGACGTCAGCGATCCTGGTACGGGTGGTTGACATCCGCTCCGTGACGTCGCTGACTGACGTCTGATGTCTGATGTCTTCAAGTTATCAGTCGAACAGCTCGTTCTGATCCACCGGCTCGGGCGCCGCCGGCGAGCGCAGGATCTCCCCCAGCCGCTGCTCCCATTTCTCGACGTCGAAGTGGTGCTCGTGGAGCAGCGCGCGGCGCAGGATGGGAGAGAACTCGTGGAACGCGGCGAGCAGCTCGGCGATCGCCTCACGGAGGGACTGGACCTGGAAGGTCTCGTCCGTCGCCCCCATGTCCTCGAGGATGCTTTGCTCGGTGCGCGAGGCGACGATCGGCTCCGCGTGCCCGTCGACGAAAACGTTGGTCCGCCGTCTCGGGCCCCGGTCCTCCTCGATGGGCATCAGGCCGACGATGGCGTCGGAGCGCCAGTACTTGCCGTACCCCAGGAACACCATCCGGTCCCGCCGGATATCCATCGCGGCCTCCGCTGCGCGGGTCATTCCTTCTTCATCTTCTTCTTCAGCTCCCGCAGCTGCTGCTCTGCCGCCGCCTCGCGGGCCGCCCGGTCCATCTCCCCTCTGAGCAGCTCGTCCCTCAGGTCCATGCCGGGCCGGGCGCCTCCCGCTTGCTGCAGGTCGCGCCACGCCCGCTCGGCCGACCGCTCGGCCTCCGTCGACGGCCGCTCCCGCTCCGCGCGCGCGAGCTGCGCCTGCATCTCGGCGAGCTCGCGCTCGAGCAGCGCCTGCTCGTCTCGGAGCGCGGCGAGCTTCCGCTCGAGCACGCCGGCGCGCTCGCGGTGCTTCGCCGCGAACCGCGCGGCGACGGCTACGGTCTCCTGGTCTTGGATCTCGGCCGCGAGACGGCCGCGCCGCTCCGCGTCGGCGAGCCGTTGGCGCTCCAGCGCCAGCTCGCCTTCGGTGTGGGTCACCGCCTCGCGGGTCGCCTGCACGGACAGCTTCGCCTCCACCACCGCCTCGCGCATCTGGCGCGCCAGGTCGCGCAAATCCCCCGGCGGCGTCGCGGCGTCGAGTGCGGCGCGCAACGCATCCCGCAGACGTTCGAACAAGGAGCGCTAGCTTTTCCGAACCGTCTTCGCGAAGAACGGCGTGTACACCTGCTCCACTGCGCGCGACTTGCATTTCGGGCAGGCGGGCCGCTTGCGAGCGTGCTCCTCGATCTCCTGTTGCTGACTGAAGCGCCTTTGGCACTTCGTGCAGCGGTACTCGTAGATCGGCATGGCGCAATCAACGTATTCCACGCCGAATCGGAGGTCAAGTTGACGGCCGGGCGGGACTTCTCAGATTGGAGAAGCATGATGACCGGCCGTCGGGGCGCGCTCGCGCTGGCCCTCGCAGCCGCCCTGGGCTGCAACAAGGGCCTCGAGCCCGCGCCGGCGCCGACCGCCTGCCCACAGGGGTTCGTGGGGGTGTGCGGGACGGTGACGTTCCAGGGCACCAAGCCCGATAGCACCGAGGGCGTGTTCATCGTGGCGTATCCGACTTTCCCGCAAAGCCGGAACGATCTGCTCAGCTTCAGCCCTTTCCCGCCCCCGTCGTCGCTGCCACAACCCTTCACGGGCTCGCAGTTCTACACGTTGCCCCTGCCGAGCGGGCGCTACGAATGGGTGGTAGCCGTCTGGAAGAGAGTCGGGACCTTCGCGCAGGGCTTCAGCAACGCCGACTCGCTCCTGAAGGAGGCGGGCTTCTACCGCGACGGGGCGGACACGACCTCACATGGATCCGGCATTGTCACCGTCGGCGACGGAGGCACCAACGGGATCAGCTTCCTCATCGACTTCAGCAACATGCATTCGATCTCGTACTACTTCCCGGCGCCGCCATTACGTTGAGGGCCGTCCGTTCCGCACTCCCACTCACGTTCTTCCACGGGTGGGCTGGGCCCGCAGCGCGGACGGGGACGCTCGTCCTGCTCTGGGCGCAGCCGCTCGCCGGCCAGACTGCAGTCGTCTCCGGCGCCGTCACAGACTCGGCAGGCGCTCCGATTGAGTACGCGCGGGTTCGGGCGACCGGGACGGACCTGAGAGCGCTGACCGACGGCACCGGGCGCTTTCGGCTGGCACCAGTGCGTGCCGGCCAGGTCGTCCTGCACGTCGACCGCGTCGGATACGGCCACGTCGTCGATACACTGGCCGTCGAGCCGGGAGAGTCGCTGTTCGTCAACGTCACCCTGGCCGCCGCGGCGTTCGTCGCGGAGCCCGTCGTCGTGACCGCCGCCAAGCGCTCCCAGCTGCTCAACCAGACGATCACCAGCGTCGCGGTGGTCTCCGACACCGAGCTCGCCCGCCGCGCCGTCACCACCGTGGACGAAGCGGTGGACAAGGCCCCCGGCGTGCAATTCTTGAACGGCCAGGTGAACATCCGCGGCTCGACCGGCTACGTGCAGGGCCTCGGCTCGCGCGTGCTCCTGCTGGTGGACGGCGTCCCCGCGAACCAGGGCGACCGCGGCGGCATCAACTGGGACCTGGTCCCGCTCCAGGACGTGCAGCGCGTGGAGATCGTGAAAGGGGCGGGCTCGTCGCTGTACGGCTCCTCGGCGTTCGGCGGGATCGTGAACGTGCTCACGCGCGACATCGAACCCGGTGTCCACGCGCGCGTGCGCGCGAGGGCGGGCGCGTTCGCGAATCCACCGCATGAGGTCTGGCGGTTCCGCGACTACACGGGTGCCGAAGAGGGGGTCGACGTGACGGGATCCTACGGCGCCGATGCGCTCGGCGCGAGCCTCACGGCGGGCGGCTGGCACTCGGACGGCTACCGCGAGCAGGACCGGCGCAACCACTGGCAGTCGGCAGGCAAGGCTGAGTGGCGCCCCGACCGAGCGACCCGCGTCACGACCTCCGGATCGTGGGCGAGCGATCAGTACGAGACGCCCTTGATCTGGTGCACCCGCGGCACCTGCGACGACCGCGGTCAGACCTACCAGCCGTTCAGGATCGACACGAACGGCCGCGGGGCGTTCACGCGCTCCGACAAAGGCATCGTCGCGGCGACGCTCGAGCGCACCGCCTCCGCTCGGCTCGCCTGGCAGGCGCGGGGATCATGGCTGCGGACGCACTTCATCGACTATCAGCCGGGCAACAACGACGCGGGAGTCGCAAACCGGTTCGGCGCCGAGCTGCGGGGCCTCCTCCACCCGTCGGACAACTCCCTGGCGACGGTCGGCGCGGAGGGCGCACGCTCCGGCGTGACCAGCGACATTTTCGGCGACCACTCCCAGACCGAGTTCGCGGCGTACGGCGAGAGCGAGCAGCGCCTCGGCGGGGCGCGGCTCACGGCCGGCGCGCGGATCGACTACATCGCGGTAGACGGCGGCGGCCTCTCGGCCGTGATGAGCCCCCGCGTCGGCGTCGTGCTGCCGGCCGGCCCGGATCTCGTCTGGCGCGCCTCGGCGGGCCGAGGGTTCCGGGCCCCGTCCCTTGCCGAACGCTTCGTCTCGACCGTCGTGCAGGGTCTCACCGTGATTCCGAATCCCGACCTCGACCCGGAGACGGCGTGGTCGTTCGAGCTCGGCAACGCCGGGCACCTCTCGTCCACCGTGCGGTGGGATGCGGCGCTCTTCTGGACCGAGGCGTACCATCTGATCGAGCCACGCGTGGAAACGGCGACATCCCAGATCCAGTTCCAGAACGTCACGCGCGCCCGGCTTGCCGGCCTCGATCTTTCCGTTACGGCCGCACCGCTCGCGCCCCGGCTCACCACGGCGCTCTCGTACACCTTCCTCTACGCGCGCGAGCTGGCGCAGGACAGCGTGCCCGAGCGCCCGCTCGCGTTCCGCCCCAAGCATCTCCTGACGCTCACCGCCGACTACCAGTGGCGCACGCTCGGCGTAGGCGGGGACTTCCGCTATGCGAGCCGGTTGGAGCGCGTGGAGCTGGACGAGAGCGACCCTCGCGTGGCCGAAAAGGTCCTCGACCTGCGGGCGGGCCTCGCGCACGGGCCCCTCTCCCTTGGCTGCCGGCTCGCGAACGCGCTCAACTACATCTACAATCAGGTACCACGCACGCTCGCCCCCGTGCGCACGCTGTCCGTGACGCTGACCTGGACGCATTAGATTGCTACGATGCTGCGCCATATCTTTTCCCTTACGTTTCCCTTGTACGGTTTCCTCCTCTACGGTTTCCAGCAGTCGCCCTTGACCGGGACCTGGGAGCTCACGCGCATCTTCCGCGCCGGGCCGACACCGGGGACGCGCGTTGTCGCTATCGACTCCACGGTCTACGTCCGCGTCACCCTCGAAAGCCACCCCGGCGACTGGATCTCCGGGATGCTATACCGGCGCTACTTCGGGGAGCCCGAGCGGAGCAAGGTGGAGGCCGGCCCGCTGCGGGGCACGGGTCGTTTCATCATCGGAGCGGAGCTCGATCAGCCCACGTGGCAGCGAGCCCGAACTTTAGCCTGGACGGTCGGAGTGGGTGACACGCTGCGTCTGGGAACGCCGCTGGTCCCGGGCGCCGACAGCATCGAGCTGAAGCGCGTCCGCCCGGATGCTCCCTACCCTGCAACCGTGGTCGAAGTCGTGACTGCGCCATGAGAACCCTCGGCCGGGCGTGCGGCCTTCCTGCAAGTCTCGCCGCCGCCCTCGCGGCGTGCTCCGGGGAGGGGTCGCGCTCGCCGACCTGCGGGCTCGCCCTGGTCGCGGGACCCGCCCTCATCCAGCAGCAACTCGTCAACGTCCCCTACGTCCTCACCGAAGCCCCGCGCGGCCTGCCGGGCTCCCTGCCCGCCCGGGTCATCGGCGTCCCGCAGCAGGGCGAGGTGCGCGTCACCTACACCGCGAACGGGCTCGTCATGGAGTACCAGGGGCTCAGCTTCCCGCCGGCAGGAATCGGCTACGGCCTGCTCGTCGTGGACGACTCCACGCAGCGCGCGCAGGGGGTGCTCATCTACGAGTCGCAGCGGCCGCCGAACACCTATCCCCAGCTCGGCGAGGTCTCGGTCAGCGGAGGCGGAGGAGGCGGGGGAGCCGAGGCGGGCGCCCGCAGCGCGCCCCTGTACGGCGTGCGCGTGGATTGGGCGGGGGTGAGTAACCCGCGTTGCCCCCTGCTCGGCGCGGCGGTCCCGCCTCGGCAATGAGCAAGCTCGTCGCCGTCAGCGGAACGCGGCGCACGGACGAGGGTCGGGAGCGCGTCACCCTGAACACGGCCTACGTACGCGCCCTCGCGGGCGCCGGGCTGGTGCCGCTCGTCGTTCCGCCCATCCTCGCCCCCGAGGCAGCCTGCAGCGCCCTCGATCAGGTGCAGGGGCTGGTCCTCACCGGGGGCGAGGACGTGGACCCGGGCCGCTACGGCGCGGCGCCGCACTCCAGGCTCGGCGAGGTGGACCCGCTGAGGGATGCGCTGGAACTGGCGCTGATCGCCGGGGCGCGCGCGCGCCGGCTCCCGATCCTCGCAATCTGCCGGGGCATCCAGATCGTCAACGTGGCGCTCGGCGGCACGCTGTATCAGGACTTGCCAACCGAGCGCCCCGGGGCGATCGCGCACAGCGACACGCGCTCGCGCCACGGCTTGCAGATCGAACCCGGCTCCCTCATGCATCGCACCCTCGGCGCCGTGAGCGCGACAGTCAACAGCCGGCACCACCAGGCAATCCGGGACTTGGCGCCGCCGCTCCGCGCGAGCGCGTGGTCGGAGGACGGCGTCATCGAAGGGACAGAGTTGCGGAGCGCCGGCGATCCCTGGCTCCTCGCCGTGCAGTGGCACCCCGAGGACGAGGTCGAGGGCGCGCTGTTCCGTGGGTTCGCGGCAGCGGTCCGGTGAGCCTCGCCTTCCCCTCCGCGGAGTGGGTGAGTGCCTACGGCACGGCCATCAACGCGAGCGCCGCGTACCGCGCCGCGTCGGCCGAATGGACTCACGGCCCGGTGGCACTGGTGGTGAACCCGCAGCCCGAGATCGGGATCGGCGAGCCATTCGGGATCTGGCTCGATCTCGATCGCGGCAGCTGCCGCGGAGCCAGGGTCGTGTCGCAGGGAGAGGCGGAGAATGCGGCGTTCGTCATCACGGGCGACTACGGGCGCTGGAAGCAGGTGATCCGCAAGGAGCTCGGTCCCATCGCCGGGATCATGCAGCGCAAGCTCACACTCAAGGGCTCGCTCCCGATCGTGGTGCGGTTCGTGAAGTCCGCGGAGGAGCTCGTGCAGGCAGCCACGCAGGTCCCGACGCGGTTCCTGGATGAAGGGTAGGGGCGCAGCATGCTGCGCCCCTACATCTATAGATTCCGCAGTATCTTGTCCGGGGTGGTCGCGCTGGCGAAGAACACCTGGTCGCTCAGCCGGTTGAAGGCGGCCCGAAGCGTGGGGAACCGCTCGGCGGCGCTCCGGTAGATCTCCGCGACGCCGTAGCGCCCCGCCAGGTGGTGCTCGGAGGCGAGCTGGTAGCCCTGGCGTCCCAACTCGTCGTAGTAGGGGAGGTCCGGCCCTCCCTTTCGGGACCGGCGGGCCTCGATGAAGTCCGGGAACAGCCCCGCGAGCCACAGGCTGTAGTTGCCCAGGTGCGCCCGCAGGAGGAAGCCCCGCTCGCCGGTGTCGTCGAGGCCGGTGAGGTCGCCCACGATGTCGACGAGATACGCGTAGGTCTGGTCGTCGTGTCGCCTGACGCGGGTGGAGCGGTCGTGATCGCCGAACTCGAGCAGCAGCGCCGCGAGGTAGTCGGCGAGGTCCCGGTCGATCACGCCGGCGGCGAGCAGCGTGTGCCGCACCGCCACGTACGCGAAGAGCAGCGGCGAGGGCACGATCAGGGTACGAATGGCGAGCAACGCCTCGAGCAGTCCCGGGTGGTCGAGCAATCGGTCCGGCCCCTCCTCCAACAGGAGGCGCTCGTAGTCCTCGCGCCGGCGCACATCTCCCCCTGCGAGGGCGGTGGCGACCACCCGGAGATCCTGCGCCCGCAGGCGACCGCGAACGTTGGCCAAGATCATGCCCGAGCCTCCTTCTGACCTTCCTAGCCCACGCGCGACGGACCTGCTCGCGCGGCTGACGGCGCTCTCCCAGGAGCTGGCCGGCGCCTTTCGCCCGGCCACCGTGCTCAACATCGTTACGCAAACACTGAGCCAGCTCCTCCGGCCAGACCGCTTCTGCGTCGTCCTACTAGATGCGAAAACGAATGGGCTCGCTGTGACCCATGACACCAGCCTGGTCCCCACTAGCACTAACGATCCCCTGCTGCTGCTCGGGCTCCGGCGCGGGCCGTTGGCGTTCCCCCGCGACGTGCGGGAGCAGGCCCGGCGGCACGGGACGGAGCTGAACCGGGAGCCCCCCGGCTCCTGGATCGGCGCGCCGCTCGTGGCGGCGGGGCGCGCCATGGGCGCCGTCTGCCTGGAGAGCGACCGCGCCGGCGCCTTCGGGGACGCCGAGCTCGCGATCGTCACCGCGGTGCTCGCGCAGGCGGCGATCGCGCTCGAGAACGCCCGCCTGGTGGAGCTGCTCTCGAACGCCAAGCGGGAATGGGAGAAGACGGTCGACGCGATCCACCAGGCCATTTGCATCGTGGACGACCACGGCCTGGTGCGCCGCGCCAACCGCGTCTTCGCCGAGCTGGTACAGACGCCCGTGACCGCGATCCCGGGCCGCTCCTGGCTCACCCTCCTGCCGGCTGCATGGTCGGATCCCGTGGCGCGCGCCCTCGCCGAGCCGACCGCGACATCCATGGAGGTGAAGGCGGGCGAGCGGGTCCACGCCCTTACCATCATTCCCATGGCCGAGCCGGGCTCCGCCCTCCTGGTGTTCGATGACCAGAGCGAGCGGCGCCGGCTTCAGGAGCAGCTCATACAGGCCGAGAAGATGTCGGCGATCGGTCAACTGATCTCCGGCGTAGCTCACGACTTGAACAACCCGCTCGCCTCCGTCGTGGGGTTCTCGGACTTCCTCGCGGAGGTCGGGGAGATCCCGCTGGCCCTGGCCGAGCCGCTCCAGGTGATCCGCCAGGAAGCCGAGCGGGCCGCCACGATCGTCAAGAACCTGCTCTCGTTCGCCCGCACCCAGGCCGAGGGGCGGAAGCTCCAGTCGCTCAAGCCGATCCTCGAGTCGACGCTCGTGCTGGTCAAGAACCAGCTCATGGCGAACCACGTGGAGGCGACCCTCGAAGTGGAGCACGGACTTCCGGAGGTCGAGGCGAGCGCGAACCAGCTCAAACACGTGTTCCTGAACCTCCTGAACAACGCGAATCAGGCGATCGCGAGCGACGCGCCGGGCGGCCACATCTGGATCAGCGCCAAGCGGGCGGGCGACCAGGTCGCTGTGAGCGTGACGGACAGTGGCCCTGGAATCCCAGAGGAGATAGCCGGGCGCATCTTCGAGCCGTTCTTCACGACGAAGGGCGAGGGCGAAGGAACAGGGCTGGGGCTATCCATCTGCCAGGGGATCGTGAAGGAACACGGCGGCCGCATCATCCTCGAGAGGAAGCCAGGCGCGGGTGCCACGTTCACGGTCGAGCTCCCCATCGGGGCGCGCTCGGGGCCTGCGGAGACGGTCCCGGCGCCCGTCGCGGACTTGAAGCCGCTGCACGTCCTGGTAGTGGACGACGAGCCGCACATCCTGCACTACATGCGCGCCACGCTGGAGAGCTGGGGGCACACCGTCGAGCTGGCGAGCGACGGCGGTTACGCCCTGGAGCGCGCCCTGGCCGGGCCGTTCGACGTCATCATCTGCGACCTCCGCATGCCGCACCTTTCAGGCCGCGAGATGTACACCCAGCTCGCCCGCCGGGACCCGCGCGCCGCGGACCGAATCATCTTCGCCACCGGCGACACGGCGCGCGGCGACACCCTCCAGTTCCTGGAGGGTCTCCACCGGCCTTACCTGCACAAGCCGTTCACGCTCGCCGAGCTGCGCCAGGTCCTCGGCCACGCCGCGAGCCAGAGCGCACGGCAGCCGGCCTGAGCGCGCCCCCCTCCCCTTCCTCCCCTTCCCCTCCGGTGCGCGTCCTGCACGTCGATTCCGGCCGCGAGTATCGCGGCGGACAGAACCAGGTCCGCCTGCTCGCGCGGGAGCTCGCCCGGGAGCCGGACATCCAACAACTCCTCGTCACGAAGGGCGGGAGCGAGCTGGCGCGGCGCGTGGCTGCCGAGGGCGTCGCCGTCCGTCGCGTGCCGTGGCGGTTCGGCCTCGACCCGGCGGCGGGAGGGGGCCTGCGCCGCGCAGTGCTGGAATTTCGACCCCACATCCTCCACGCCCACAACAGCCACGCCCTGGGGATCGCGCTGGCAGCTCTGGCGGGCATCGAGCTGTGGCAGCCTTGGATGTGGCTCTGGCCCCCATACCTCCTCCCCGGCCACCGGCGGGGTTTGCAAGATTACGTCCGGCCGATCGTGGTGGCCACGCGTCGGGTCGTCTTCCCGGTCCGGAGCAGTCGCACTTGGCGGCGGGCCGACCACATCATCGCCATCTCCCAAGCCGTCAGAGCCGGGCTCCTCGCGGATGGCGTCCCCGCGGCAGTGGTCACCCTCGTCCCGTCGGGCATCGATCCGCAGGAGGTGCGTCGGGCCGCTTCGGCTTTTCCTCCGCTGGAGATCCGGTCGCGCCTCGGGCTTGCGTGGAACGCACCGCTCGCCGTCAACCTGGCAGCCCTGGAGCCCCCGAAGGACCAACTCACGCTGGTCCGTAGCGCCGCGCGCGCCCGCGAGCTCCGCCCGGACCTGCACTGGATCATCGCCGGTGAAGGGCGGGAGCGGCGGGCGCTGGAGGCGGAGATCCGCGCGCTCGGCGTCGGCGACCGGGTGCACTTGGCCGGTCACGTCGGTCACCCGCAAGCCCTGCTGCGCGAAGCGCACGTCTGCGTGATGCCGTCGCGAGACGAAGGTCTGGGCACGGCCGTCCTGGAAGCCCTTGCCCTCGGCAAGCCCGTCGTCGCCGCCAGCGGGGGCGGGTTGTCCGAGGTCGTGCCGGGCGAGTGGCTGGTCCCGGTGGGCGACGCCGACGCGCTGGCCCGCAAAGTCGTGCGAGCACTCGATCAACCGGTCCCTTCCCCTCCCGCCCTGCCCCCGCAGTTCACGGCCTCCGCCATGGCCACCGGCGTCTTGGCCGTCTATCACTCGCTGGTCTAGATTGCAGGGCCATGATTTACGTCTGCGTACCGGCGCACAACGAGGCCCGCACCGCGGGCTTGGTGCTGTGGAAGGTGCGGCAGGTCTTCACCGCCTTTCCCCGCGAGTACCAGCTCCTGGTGCTGGATGACGCCTCGACCGATGGTACGGGTGACGTGCTGGCATCCTACGCCAAGGTGCTCCCGATGAGCGTCGTCACGCACCGGGAGCGCCAGGGCTACGCGAGGAGCCTGGAAGAGCTGCTCCGGCTCGCGCTCCGGCAGTCCGACCGCCCCAAGCGCGACTGCGTCGTCACGCTGCACGCCGATTTCGTACACCCGCCCGAGGGCATGGACGAGATGGTGAAGCGCATCGAGGCCGGGGCGGATCTCGTCGTGGCGGAGCTCGTGGAGCAGCGCGGTGCGGCGCCCCGGGGCCTGCGGTGGGCCCGGCTCTGGATGCCCCGCCTGCTGCGCGTGCCGGGCGTCAAGGACCCGCTCTCCGGGTTCGTCGCGCTGCGGCTCATCGTGCTGCGGCAAGCGCTCCGCCCGGACGGCGCGCCGCTGCTCACGACCGACGGCTGGTGCGCCAACGCGGAGCTCGTCGCCCGCCTCGCCGGCCACGCCCGCCGCGTGGACACGGTCCCGGTGGCGGCGCGCTACGACCTCGCGCAACGCCCTCCGCGCGTGCCGCCGTGGCGGCGCCTGCTCGCCGCCTGGCGGGCGCGCCCGATCATCCGGGGCGCCCGCACCTCAGGCGCCTCGCTGTTGCTCCTCGCCTCCGTCCTGCGGGCGCAGGGGGGCGCGGATACGGCCAGGACCGACTCGATCCGTCACGACCCGACGTCGCCGATCGGGGCCATCGCCCCCCCCCCCGCACCGCTCTCCCGGCCCGCGGTCCCGTTCCCCGTTGGGGAGCGCCTGGTGTACGGCGCCCGGTTCGGCCCCTTCAGCGTAGGGGGCGCGACGATGGAAGTGGCGGGGATCGATACGCTGCGCGGCACGGAGACGGTCCACTTCGTGTTCCACGTCAGCGGCGGCGCGTTGTGGTATCACCTCGACCAGACCCTTCAGTCGTGGGTCGGACGAGACGATTTCCAGTCCCGGCGCTACTGGAACGAGACCGACGAGAAGGGCAAGCACTGGGCGCGCAAGTTCGAGATCTTCCCCGATTCGGGCTTCTATCGCGAAGCGGGTCCCGACACCACCGCACCGACCGTGGCCGATCCGCTGGACGACGCGGCCTTCCTGTACTGGATTCGCACGGTGCCCCTCGAGATCGGCGAGCGCTACGAGTTCGCGCGCTACTTCCGACCCGAGCGGAACCCGGTGATCGTCGAGGTGCTGGGGAAAGAGAAGGTGAACGTGGCCGGCCGTAAATGGAGCGCCATCGTGGTCCGCCCGCGCATCCCGCACGGCGGCGGCATCTTCGCGGAAAGGGCCGACGCCCGCATGTGGCTCTCCGACGACGACCGCCGCATCATGCTCGCGCTGCAGTCGAAGTTCTCGTTCGGGCAGGTGACGCTGAAGCTCAAGGAGTACGCCGACTCGGCCGCAGGGCGCCCATGACCGAGTACCGCGAGGCGGATTTCTCCCGCCTCAAGACCGTCCCCATCGCGCAGCGCTCCAACAAAGTCGACCCGTCCCTCCTTGCACACCCTCGCGGCCGCGACACGAGCTTCGCCGCCTTCTGGGCCTCGCTTCCCGACATCCTCGCCGCGAAGGATCTGCGCTATGTGGCCGCGCAGCTCGCCCAGGCGGCGGCACGCCGGGCCGTGGTGGCGATGCTGGGCGGGCATGTCATCAAGGTCGGGCTCGGTCCCCCGCTCCTCGAGCTGATGAAGCGCGGCGTCATCACCCACCTCGCCATGAACGGCAGCGCCGCGATCCACGACTTCGAGCTGGCCGCCTACGGTGGAACGAGCGAGGACGTCAGCGCCGGGCTCGCCGACGGCACCTTCGGCATGGCGGAGGAGACGGGACGCGAGATGAATGCGGCGATCAACGAGGGCGCGCTGGCGGGAGGCGGGATGGGCGAGGCGTTGGCGGCGTACCTCGAGCGGCGCGGCTCGCTCGCCGCGCCCCAGGCCTCGATCCTGCTCGGCGCCGCCCAGCGCAGCATTCCCGTGACGGTGCACGCAGCCGTGGGCGCGGAGATCATCCACCAGCACCCCACCGCCGACGGGGCCGCGCTGGGCGCCACCAGCCACCGCGACTTCAAGCGGCTGGCCGCGTCGCTCCTGGGGCTGCACGACGGCGGCGTCGTGCTGAACCTCGGCAGCGCGGTCGTCATGCCGGAAGTGTTCTTGAAGGCGCTCGCCGTGGCGCGCAACCTGTACGGGGGGAAGCCTACGGGGTTCACCGCGTGCGACTGCGACATGCAGCGCCAGTACCGCCCGCGCGCGAACGTGGTCGAACGCCCCACCCTCGCCGGAGGGGGGCGGGGGATCCAGCTCACGGGCCACCATGAGATTCTGATTCCGCTCCTCTGCTGGGCCGTGCTCGAATCGCTGGATGCGCGCTGACGCGCAATTGGCGTTGCGTGGGTGTTGGTGGACTACCGCTGGGTCAATGACGACCCACGGGTCGTTAGATGTCGGCCGGCCGACCCTTGATCATGTCGCGGATCTTGTGCGCGGTGCTCGGGCTGACGACGCGCAGCACGAGATAGATCAGAAAGCCGATGGCAGCGAGATACAGGATCGTCATCGCCAAGCCGATCAGGCCGCCGAGAAGGCCGAACATGATCTTGAGGCCGAGCCACGCGAGCACGGCGAATAGGGCGAACCCCATGACGCTCCGGAACATGGGACACTCCTCTGTGGACAGGTGGGCCGTACGATGCAATGTAGCCCCAGGTTTCACCGCAGCGCCAGCGCGTGAAATCCGTTGACTTGGTGGTGATTGGCGGGGGCGCGGTCGGCGCCGCCTGCGCCCGGGCGGCGGCGCTGCGCGGTCTCGAGGTAGCGATCTTCGAGCCCGGCCCCGACCCGGCGGCCGCCTCCCCGGCGTCGGCCGGCATGCTCGCACCGCAGATCGAGGCCGGCGACGACGTCCTGCTCGCCCTCTCGGTGCGAGCGCGCGATATGTACGAGCCGCTCGCCCTCCGACTGCAGGAGAGCACGGGCATCACCATCGGCTTCTGGCGCCCGGGGATCGCTTCCCTTGCCTTCGACGAGGTAGAGGCTCAGCGGCTGAAAGACGCGGCGGCCCAACAGCGGCAGGCGGGGCTCCGGTGCGACTGGCTGGAGGCGGACGAAGTCCACGAGCGCTGGCCGGGAGCCGCGCCCGACTGCGCCGGCGCCCTGTTCGCGCCTGAAGACGGCGCGCTCGACCCCCAGGCTCTCACCCGCGCCTGTCTCGCGGACGCCCGCCGCCTGGGCTCAACGCTCCGGGCCGAGGCCGTCACGGCAGTCGAGACTGCAGACGGTTTCGTGACGGGCGTCGTAAGCGCGAGCGGCAAGACAGCCTCCGAACACGTGGTGCTCGCCGCCGGCGTCTGGTCGCCGCGCGTCTCGGGACTGCCGCGCCCGCTCCTGGTGGAGCCCGTGCGTGGCCAAATGGCCGCGACCACCTGGCCGGCCACCACGCCCCGCGCCATCCTGTATCATGACCACGGCTACGTGCTCGCGCGCGCCGCCGACGCGGTGCTGGGGAGCACGATGGAACGGGCGGGATTCGACTGCCGCGTCACGAACGATGGACTCGCGCAGATCTTCCGAGGAGCGGTGCGGCTGCTCCCCGCGCTGGCGAGCCAGGGGGTCGCGGTGCAGCGGATGTGGGCCGGCCTCCGGCCCGTGACCCCCGACGGCCGCCCAATCATCGGGCCGGACCCGGAGATCGCCCGGCTGTGGTACGCCGCCGGCCACGGTCGCAATGGCATTCTCCTCACGGCGCTGACGGGCGAAGTGATCGCCGACCTGATCACGCGCGGCGAGACGGATGTGGGTATTGAACCACTTAGGGCAGACCGTTTCCAGCCGTAAGCCCTAAGCAGCCGCAAGCCGTAAGCCGTAAGTCTCAAGAGCGGTTATCTTGCGGCTTACGGCTTACGGCTTGCGGCTGTGTACAAATCTTGCGCCTTCTGCAATGGAAAACTGGACGGCGACGGCGGGCCTTCGGGGCTCGGCGTCGGGCGGCGGCTGGCGTTCGACGAGTGGAAAGGCCGGCTGTGGGTGATCTGCCCCAAGTGCGCGCGCTGGAACCTCGCGCCGCTCGACGACCGGCTCGAGCAGATCGAGGCGCTGGCGCGCGCGGCGCGGCAGGGCCGTGTCGCCGCAGCGACCGAGCAGGTGGCGCTCGTGCGGTGGCGCGGCTACGACTTCGTGCGCGTCGGCAAGCCGCCGCGCGTCGAGCTCGCGACGTGGCGCTACGGCGAGCGTCTTCGGGCACGCCGGCGCGAGCAGCTCAGATTCGTGGTGCCGCTGA
>QHVD01000143.1:14648-22943 GCA_003222235.1 Gemmatimonadota bacterium
GGCCGGCGGATCGGTCGGCGTGTTCGTGTGGAACATGCCGAACATCGCCCGATCGATCTACACGGGGATGGTCGGGCGCCGCCGCCTCGGTCTCCTCGAGCCCCCGATCTGCGAGCGCTGCGGCGCCGTCATGCGTGTCAAGGCCCGCCACCTCGCGCATGCCCGCCTCGTCCCTGAGTCCCAGGGTCTCGGCCTGATCTTGCGCTGCCCGAACTGCCGCTCCGAAGGCGCGCTGCTCGTCGGTCGCGACGCCCAGGCGGCGTTGCAGCAGGGCCTGACCTACTTGAGCCTGACGCGCCGCGGCCGTCAGCGCGCTGAAGATGCGGCGCGCCTCGTGGAAGACGTCGGCGGGCCGGACCGGCTGATCCGTGACGTCGCGCGGCGCGAGCTCACCCTCCGCAGTCTCGCCCCCGAGCGGCGACTCGCGCTCGAAATGGCCGTGGACGAGCGTGCCGAAGTCGAAGAGCTGGAGCGGCGGTGGAAGGAGGCGGAGGAGCTCGCCGATATCGCCGACGGAATGCTCAGCACGACGACGGAGCTCGAGGAAGAGCTGCGACGTCTGAAAGACGGCCTACCATGAGCTTTGGCAAGCCGCTATTTTGACACGCGCCATGGCCGCTTCGCTGGTTCAGATAACCTCCCGCAGCGCCACTGGCGCGCCCGCGAGCCCGACGCGCAAGCCGGCCTGGCTCAAGGTCTCCGCCCCCGGCGGCCCCAACTACATCGCCACGAGACAGCTGATGCGTGGTCTCAGGCTCCACACGGTGTGCGAGGAGGCCCACTGCCCGAACATCGGCGAGTGCTGGGAACACCGCGCCGCGACCTTTATGATCCTGGGCGACGTATGCACGCGGAACTGCGCGTACTGCGCGGTCGCCCACGGCACGCCGGCGCCGCTCGACCTCGACGAGCCCGTCCGCCTCGCGGAGGCGGTGGGCCGGTTGGAGCTCGAGCACGTGGTGATCACCAGCGTGGATCGGGACGATCTCCCCAACGGTGGCGCCGAGCTGTTTGCGGAGTGCATCGCCGCGATTCGCACGCGAAGCCCCGAGACGTCGGTGGAGATCTTGATCCCGGATTTCAAGGGGAGCGAGACCGCGCTCCGCATCGTCGTCGATGCGAAGCCCGACATCCTGAACCACAACCTCGAGACGATCGCCCGGCTGTACCGCCTGGCCCGGCCGGGCGGCCGTTATCCGCGGGCCCTCGAGCTGCTGCGCCGGGCGAAGCAGATGGACCCGGGCATGCTGACCAAGTCGGGGGTCATCTGCGGGCTGGGTGAGGAGTGGGACGAGCTCCTCGGCGCGATGCAGGACGTCCGCACCCAGGGGGTCGACATCCTCACCCTCGGCCAGTATTTGCGTCCCTCCCCGGGGCACCTCCCGATCGCGCGCTACTACTCTCCCGACGAGTTCGCCGAGCTCAAACGGATCGGCCTCGCGATGGGCTACCGCCACGTGGAGTCGGGGCCGCTCGTGCGCTCGAGCTACCACGCGTGGGAGCAGGTCGAGCGCGCCATGGCCGCGCTATAGCGTCGAGCGACTCGATGACCACCGCCACCGCCCCCGCCTCCAAGGACGGCGCCCAGGTCGAGCTGCAGCGACGCATGCTGCGCCAGATGCTCCTGATCCGCCGCTTCGAGGAGAAGGCCGCCGAGTCATACGCCCTAGGCAAGATCGGCGGCTTCTGCCATCTCTACATCGGCCAGGAGGCCGTGGCGGTCGGCTCGCTCGCCGCGCTGCGCGACGACGATTACGTCATCAGCTCCTATCGCGAGCACGGGCAGGCGCTCGCCCGGGGCATCCCCGCCACCGCGGTCATGGCGGAGCTGTTCGGCAAGGCGACGGGGTGCTCGAAGGGTAAGGGCGGGTCGATGCACCTCTTCGACGCGTCGAAGCGGTTCATGGGCGGTCACGGCATCGTCGGAGGGCACATCCCGCTCGCGGCGGGGCTCGGCTTCGCGATCCGGTACCGGGGAGGCGACCAGGTCTGCCTGTGCTTCTTCGGTGAGGCGGCCGTGAACATCGGCGCGTTCCACGAAGCCCTCAACATGGCTTCCGTGTACAAGCTCCCGGTCATCTTTTGCTGCGAAAACAACCACTACGGCATGGGGACCGCGTTCGACCGCGTCGCCGCCGTGACCGACGTCGTCGAGCACGCCTGCAGCTACGACATGGCGGCGGAGCTCGTGAACGGCATGGACGTGTCCGCGGTGTACGAGGCGACCCAGCGCGCCGTGCGGCGCGCCCGCAGCGGCGGCCACCCCACGCTGCTCGAGGTCCGCACCTATCGCTTCATGGGACACTCCATGTCCGATCCGCTCCACGGCGTCTACCGCACGAAGGAAGAAGTCGAGGAGCAGAAGAAGCGGGACCCGATCTCCCATCTCGTCCTCGCGCTGAAGGAGGAAGGCGTGCTCGACGACGCAGCGCTGGAGGCGCTCGACCAGGAGGCGCGCGCCGTGGTGGAGGAGGCGGTGAAGTTCGCCGAAGCAAGCCCGGACCCGGATCCCTCCGAGCTCGGCACGCACGTCCTCGCCGACTGACCATGCCGACCCTGACGTACCGGGACGCGCTCAACCAGGCGCTGCGGGAGGAGATGCAGCGCGACACGAACGTCTTTCTGATGGGCGAGGAGGTCGGCCTCTA
Organism: Gemmatimonadota bacterium; assembly: GCA_003222235.1. Lineage (GTDB taxonomy): Bacteria > Gemmatimonadota > Gemmatimonadetes > Gemmatimonadales > GWC2-71-9 > AG12. The sequence goes on from QHVD01000143.1 coordinate 17,297, forward strand.
TCAGGGAGCCTACAAGGTCAGCCGGGGCCTGCTGGAGGAGTTCGGGCCGATGCGCGTGGTGGATACACCCATCGCCGAGCTCGGGTTCGCGGGGCTCGGCGTGGGCGCGGCGATGGCGGGGCTGCGGCCGGTGATCGAATTCATGACCTGGAACTTCGCGGTCCTCGCCCTGGACCAGATCGTGAACTCGGCCGCGAAGATCCTGTACGAGTCGGGCGGCCAGATCCCCATCCCCATCGTGTTCCGCGGGCCGAACGGCGCGGCGCTGCAGCTCGCGGCCCAGCACTCTCAGGCCTGGGAGGCCTGGCTCGCCCACATCCCCGGTCTCAAGGTCGTGGCTCCGGCGACCCCGGCGGACGCCAAGGGACTCCTCAAGTCCGCGATCCGCGACAACAATCCCGTGATCGTGCTCGAGGGCGAGATGCTCTACAACACCATGGGGGAGGTGCCCGACGGGGAGTATCTCGTGCCCATCGGCAAGGCCGACGTGAAGCGGGACGGCCGGGACGTCACGCTCCTCTGCCACTCGAAGACGGTGACGACCGCACTGAAGGCCGCCGAGCTCTTGGCGGGGCAGGAAGGGGTGTCGGCGGAAGTGCTCGATCTCCGCTCACTGCGGCCGCTCGACGAGGCGGCGATTCTCGCCTCCCTCCGGAAGACCAACCGCGCCGTGGTGGTAGAGGAAGGGTGGCCCCACTGCGGCATCGGTGCGCAGGTGGTGGATTTGATCCAGCGGGACGCGTTCGACCACCTCGACGCGCCGGTGCTGCGCGTGACGCAGGCCGACGTTCCGCTGCCCTACAACAAGCAGCTCGAGCGCCTCGCGAAGCCGAGCCCCGACAAGGTCGTGGCCGCCGTGCGGCGCGTCCTCTACCTCGACTGACCATGGCCACCATGGTCTACATGGAGGCGCTCTCCCCCACGATGGAGGAGGGACGGTTGGTCAAGTGGCTGAAGCAGGAGGGCGACCCGGTGAACGTGGGCGACGCCCTGGCCGAGGTCGAGACCGACAAGGCGGTGATGGAGCTGACCGCGCGGGCGGACGGCGTCCTGCGACAGGTCTCGGTCGCGGCGGGGGAGACGGTGCCCGTGGGGCACGTCGTCGCCGCCATTCTCGCCCCTGGCGAGGGGGTTGGTGAGGGCCCGGCTGCGGCTCGCCCGCCGACCGTCACAGTTGGAAACGAGAAATGGGAAACGGCAAACGTGGCGGCCGCACCGGCCGCGGCCCGAGCACCTGCGGCCGGCGCCCCGGTGCCGGTTGGCGTCGCCGCCGCCGCCGAAGCTGCGCGCGTGAAGGCGTCCCCCCTGGCGAGGCGCATTGCGAACGAGACCGGCGTCGACCTGAAGCTCCTCCAGGGGTCGGGACCCGGCGGGCGCGTGATCAAGCGGGACCTCGAACGGGCGGCGGCCCTCGCTTCCGCACCGGCGGCGACGGCCCCGGCCGCTGAGCCCTTTCCCGTTCCCCGTTTCCCGTCTCCCGAGCGTCCTTACGAAGACGTCCCGCTGACGCAAATCCGCAAGACGATCGCGAAGCGCCTGGTCACGTCCCTCGGCCCGATCCCCCACTATTTCCTCACGGCCGAAGTCGACATGGAGCGGGCCGCCGAAGCGCGCGAGGCGCTGAACCGGCAGCTCGGCGAGCAGGGGAAGCTCTCGTTCAACGACATCATCATCAAGACGACCGCGCTCGCGCTCACGAAGCACCGCGCCTGCAACGCCTGGTTCCAGGAAGACCACATCCGCTACTGGAACGAGGTGCACCTCGGGATGGCGGTGGCGGTAGAGGACGGGCTGATCACGCCGGTGATCCGGAACGCGGACCGGAAGTCCCTCGCCGAGATCGGCCGCGAGGCGCGGGCGCTCGCCGAGCAGGCCCGCAGCCGCCGGCTCCAGCCCGCCGACTACACCGGCGCCACGTTCTCCGTGTCGAACCTCGGCATGTTCGACATCGATCAGTTCACGGCGGTGATCAACCCGCCCGAGGCCGGCATCCTCGCGGTGGGCTCGATCGTCCCCAAGCCGGTCGGGGTGGACGATCGGGTCGCCGTGCGACGCCGGATGCGCGTCACGCTGAGTTGCGACCACCGGGTCATCGACGGGGCGACAGGGGCGGCGTTTCTGCAGACGCTGAAGCAGATGCTGGAGAATCCACTGGCTATGCTCTTGTAATGCGGAGTGCGGAGTGCGGAGTGCGGAGTGCGGAATTGATAGGCTAGCGTCGAAGCACAACCTCGGGGTTGGAACCCGGCACTGACATTCCGCATTCCGCATTCAACACTCCGCACTTGGGGAGGGGGGTCATTGGCGAACCAATTTGAAGTGATCGTCTTGGGGGGCGGACCCGCGGGCTACGTGGCCGCCATCCGCTCGGCACAACTCGGCATGAGCACCGCGGTGATCGAGAAGGATAAGCTCGGCGGCGTGTGCGTCAACATCGGCTGCATCCCCACCAAGGCGCTGCTCCACTCCGCGTACGTCGCGAACCTGCTGCGCCACGCCTCCGAGCTCGGCGTCGAGGCGGGCGCGGTCAAGACGGACTACGGGGTGGCGATGAAGCGTTCCCGGCGGGTCAGCGACCAGAACTCCAAGGGCGTCGAATTCCTGATGAAGAAGCACAAGATCACGGTGGTCAAGGGCGCGGGCGTGCTCCAGCCGGGCCGCCGGGTCAAGGTCGGGAACGACGTGCACGAAGCGAAGAAGGCGATCATCATCGCGACCGGGTCGCGCGTGAAAGGCCTGCCGCAGATCGGGCTCGACCTCAACAAGACGACCGTGATCTCCTCGGACGAGGCGCTGTTCCTCGAGAAGGCGCCACCCTCGATGACCATCATCGGCGCCGGATGGAGTTCGCGGACATCTTCAATGCGTTCGGCAGCGCGGTGACGCTGATCGAGGCCCTGCCCCGGATCCTGCCATTCGAGGACGCCGAGGCGTCGGACGCGCTCACCAAGAGCTACAAGAAGCGCGGCATCGACGTCATCACCGGCGCCACGGTGAAGCAGGGGACCGCCGGGGCGGACAAGGTCACGCTGGAGGTCGAGGCCGGCGGCGCCGCGAGAAAGATCGAGTCGGCGGTCGTGCTGATGGCGGCGGGCCGCGCCCTCAACACCGAGGAGATCGGGTTGAAGCAATGCGGCATCCAGCTCCGCGACGGCGGCTTCATCAAGGCCGATCGGAATCTCCAAACCGAGGTCCCGGGTTATTACGCCATCGGCGACGTCGCCGGGGCGCCGATGCTCGCCCACAAGGGGTTCCGCGAGGGGGTGTACGTGGCCGAGCTGCTCGGCGGCAAGCGGTCGCACCCGATCCGGTACGACAACGTGCCGAGCGTGACCTACTGCCACCCCGAGGTGGCGAGCATCGGCCTCACGGAGGACCAGTGCAAGGAGCGGAAGCTCGGCTACGTCGTGGGGCGGTTCCCCTTCTCCGCGAACGGCCGGGCCCGCGGCACGGGAGAGACCGAAGGGTTCGTGAAGATCATCCGCGACGAGAAGTACGGTGAGATCCTGGGGGCGCACATCGTCGGCGCCCAGGCGTCCGAGCTCATCCACGAGCTCGCCGTCGCGCGCGAGAACGAGTACACGGTGGAAGAGGTGGAGCTCGCGATCCACGCTCACCCGACGATGTCGGAAGCGGTGGCCGAAGCGGCGCTCGACTCGCTCGGCCGCGTCCTGCACATTTGAGCGCCGTCACGCGCGAGAAGGATCCGCTCGCCATCGGCCTCGGCGCGCTCGCCTGCGGCGCCGGCCTGGGCGGCGGCACCATCATCGCCGCGCTGCTCGTGGTGCAAGGGCTGCAGCGGCGGCTCGACCCCACGAGCTACCGGCAGGCGGCAGCCGACCCGCTCGTGCTCGGGCTGCTGGCGGGGATCGCGGTCGGGGCGGCGTTCGGTTGGCGCAAGAGCCGCGCCCTCGAAAACCTCTGGCAACGGGGCGTGATCGCCGTGCTCGCCACGGTCGGCGCGCTCCTGCTGGGATTTCTCGCCGCGCCAGTGCACCGGCTCGCCGGCCTCTGGGGCCTGCCGGTGTGGGGGCTCGCCAGCCTCGCGCTCGGCGTGACGGGCGCCCGCTGGGCGATACGGGGATCGCGACCTCACCCCCTGGCCCCCTCTCCACATGGTGGAGAGGGGGAACGGGAGTGAGGTCCGGGTGACGGACGTGACCAGGCGTGTCCTCGAGGTCGTGCAGGCCGGCGTCGTCCCGTACGTCGAGGCGCTCGAGTGGCAGCGCGCCCTGGCGCAGGCACGGATCGAGCGGCAAGTGCCGCACGATCTGCTGCTGCTGCTCGAGCACCCGCCGGTCGTAACCCTGGGCCGCAACTCCCACCACGCGCACCTGCTCCGGCCGGACGAGGGGGAGGGGGAGGGAGGGCTCGAGGTGTTCGAGGTCGAGCGGGGCGGCGACGTCACGTTCCACGGCCCCGGCCAGCTCGTCGGCTACCCCATCCTCGACCTGACCGGCCACCGGCAGGACCTCCACTGGTACCTCCGCACCCTCGAGCAGGCGCTGATCGAGGCCCTGGCGGCGTTGGGTGTCCCCGCCGAGCGCAAGCCAGGCTACACCGGTGTGTGGACGCGAGGGGGGACGCGCAAGATCGCGAGCATCGGGATTCACGTGAAGCAGTGGGTCACCTGGCACGGGTTCGCGCTGAACGTCACCACGGATCTCTCGTACTTCGACCGGATCGTTCCCTGCGGCATTCCCGGCGTGGTGATGACCTCTGTCCGACGGGAAACGGGAAACGGGACACGGGACACGGAACTCTGGACCGAAACGGTCGGCGCGGTGATCCGCGGGTTCGAACGCGCATTCGGCGTCACGGCCAAGCTGCCAGCATGACGGATCGCCTTCCCCCCGGCCAGGTGCTCACCACCAAGTGGCCGGTGTTGCACTACGGCGATGTGCCGGCCGCCGAGACCAGGATTTGGAGCTTCGAGGTCTCGGGGCTCGTCGAGCGCCCCTTCACGCTCACGTACGACGAGCTGCTCCAGCTGCCCCGCAAGACCGTGCGCTGTGACATACACTGCGTCACGCGGTGGAGCCGGCTCGACGACAGCTTCGAGGGCGTTCCGGTGAAGCTTCTGCTGGAGCGCGCCGGCGTGAAGCCGGAGGCGAAGTACTGCCTGGTGCACGCGGAGCAGGGATTCACCACCAACCTGCCGCTCGCAGACCTCGACCGGGAGGAGAACCTGATCGCCCTGAAATGGAACGGCGAGTGGCTCACGCCGGAGCACGGCTGGCCCGCCCGCCTGCTGGTGCCGCACCTCTACTTATGGAAGAGCGCGAAGTGGGTGCGCGGGCTCGAGCTGCTCGGCGAGGACATCCCGGGGTTCTGGGAGCAGAACGGGTATCACATGCGGGGAGACCCCTGGCGGGAAGAACGCTACGGCGGGCGGGCGCTGACGCAGCATGAGATCAACAGACTGAGAAACCGTAGCAAGAAAGGCGTCTAGGGGTGAACAGATGAAGACGGATACTGACGTCCTCGTCGTCGGAGCTGGCCCCACCGGGCTGATGCTCGCGAATCAGCTCGGCCGGCGAGGCGTGCGCGCGCGGATCATCGACCGGCAAACCGGTCCGTCTCTCGAGACGAGGGCACTGGGCGTCCAGGCACGCACGTTGGAGATCTACACGCACCTTGGCATTGT
>QHVD01000403.1:0-3229 GCA_003222235.1 Gemmatimonadota bacterium
GAGGAGAACGTCACTTCGCGACTGGCGCCCATCCCCTCGAAGCTCGAGCCGGTGTCGAGCCCCCCCAACACCAGCATGAAGCGTCCCAGCGCCAGCAGGTAGGCGAACGCGACGAGATCGCCCGTGAAGCTCACCAGCGCGCTACGCCCATCGAGCGGCACGACAGACGCTGCGAGCAGCGCCGTCGCCACGACGACGACCGGGGCCAGGCGGAACACCCACGTGGTCGTCGTGCTGTAGACGGCCCCCTTTCGAAGCAGCTTGCCCAGGTCCCAATAGAGTTGGAGCACGGGCGGGCCACGCCGGCCGGTGAGCAGCGCTCTCGTCTTGGTGGCGACGCCCGGCAGCAACGGGGCCACGACGAGGAGCGTCGCGAGGGCCACGAGCGGCGTCCACGTCATGGCGAGGTTGTCCCTCCGGACGTCGCGAGGTACAAAAGCAGCAAGAGCAGCGCCGCCATCAGGTAGACGAGGTATATCCACAACCGCCCCTGCTGGATCGGCCGCAGCCGCGCTGCGAGCCCCTGGATCACGGACCAGAGCGGGAGCGCGACGTTATCGAGAACCAGCTCGCTGGGGTGCGTTTCGAATGCGTCGCCGTGGCGGGACTCGTGCACTCCGGCGACGGAACCGAAGCTCGCGAGGAGCGGCGTCGCGAACGAGGACGCCGTGTATTGCATACGCGGCGTCGGCTCGGCGTATCCGCACCCCCACGTCTCGGCAGGGACCGGCGGCCGGCGACGTCTGAGGGCGGCCCAGGCGCGCCAGCCGAGCGCCAGCAGCACGATGAGTGCGAGGGAAAGAAAAGCGATCCACGCCATCGCTCTCAGGACTTCGCCGCCGGCGGCGCCGATGGCGTCCGGTGGAAGGCCCGCGATGAGCGCCCCGGCGCTTACCGCGGGGTGCACGACCAGCACCGGAGCGAGCCCGATCGCACCGCAGGCGAGGGCCAGGGCGAACATCGGGCCCAGCATCGCCTTCCCGACCTCGCGCGCCTGCGCTGCCTCGGCGCTGCGGGAGGTGCCGAGAAAGACGATCCCATCGACCTTCGCGAAGCACGCCAGCGCCAGCGCGCCGATCAGGGCGAGGCCGGCGACACCCAGCACCGCCAGCCGAAGCGGCCCGCCCTCTTCCGCCGCGCCGCTCCGTAGGAGCGCCTGGTAGACGACCCACTCGCTCACGAAGCCGTTGAGGGGCGGCAATCCCACGATCGCCACCGAACCGACCAGGAATGCGACCCAGGTCAGGGGCATGCGCCGCGCCAGGCCACCCAGGCGGTCGATCGCACGCGTTCCCGTCGCCCGGTAGACCGCGCCCGCTCCGAGGAACAGCAGGCTCTTGAAGAGCGCGTGATTCAGCGTGTGGAGAATCGCCCCGGCGAATCCGAGCGCCGCAACGACGGGCAGGTGATAGCTCATGCCGAGCGCGCCGACCCCGAGCCCGAGAAGAATGATCCCGATGTTCTCGACGCTGTGGTAGGCGAGCAGCCGCTTCAGATCGTGCTGGGCGAGCGCCCACACGACGCCGAGCACCCCCGACAGGACCCCGACGATCAGCACCAGCCAGCCCCACCAGGCGGGCGGCGCTCCGAGCAGACTGACCACGCGCAGCAGCCCGTAGATCCCCATCTTGATCACGACGCCCGACATGAGCGCCGAGACGTGCGAGGGGGCGGACCCGTGCGCCTCCGGGAGCCAGAAGTGCAGCGGCACGAGACCGGCCTTGAGGCCGAACCCGACGAGGGCGAGGCAGAGAACCAGCGCTCCCCCCGCCGGCAGCGACGCGGCGCCCGCCGCCAGGGCATCGAAGGACAGCGTCTCGGCGAACCGGCCCCAGAAGGCGAACATCGCGAACAGCGCCAACGTGCCCGTGTGTGTGGCGATGAGATAGACGAGCCCGGCGCGCCGCACATCGGCCTTCTCGCTCTCGAAGACCACGAGGAAGTAGGCCAGGACAGCCATGCTCTCCCAGGCCATCAGGAACGGGACGACGGCCCGCGATGTCACCACGAGGGCGAGGGCGGCGAGCACGACGGCCATGAGGAGATGCGACGTGGCGACCGGGCGATGGCCGCCCCTCCGCTCCACCGCCAGGTAGGCCAGTCCGTAGATGGCGCTCGCCAGGCCGACGCCGAAGACAATAAGAAGGAAGAAGGCCGACAGGCCGTCGATTCCGAATGCCCACGGCCCGCCGGGCATCAGCATCGCAAACGAGATCTCCGCCATGTCGCGTCGCGCAAGCGCGGCAACCGCCGGCACCAGGCCGAGGGCGCAGCCGCCCGCGACGAGGACGCCGAACGCTCGGTCGGCCAGCGCGGGCCGGCGGCGGAGCAGCGCCGCGGCGAGCCCGCCGGCCAGGATGAGCGCGATTCCGAGGAAGAAGAGCGTCACGATGGGCCCTGGCTCGCTGACAGGGACGCGCCGCTCGCCCGCCCCTCCACGACCCGCACTCGCGCCAGGAGGTCGGCGCCCGGCGCCCGCTCGCTCAGCAGGCGCCGGAGCTCCTCGTCGTGGAGCACGAAGCCGAGAGACCCGAGAATCCGAAGGTGCCCGGGGACGTTGGCGCTGACCACGGTGAAGAGCGCGTGCACGGGCCTCCCGTCCACGGCATCGAAGTCGACGGCCTCACGCAACAGACACAGCGTGACGAACGGAGCCGTCACGTGCAGCAGGATCGGGTTCCGCACGTGCGGGATCGCAATCCCGTCGCCGATCCCCGTGGAGCCCATGGCCTCGCGCGCTTCCAGCGTCGTCACCAGGCCCTCGCGGTCGATCTCGGGCGGCAGGGGGAGGCGCCGGACGATCTCCCGCAGCACGCCCAACTTGTCCTTGCCCCCTACGTCATGATGAATGCCGCCGGCAGACAGCAGCTCGGACAACGGTGGGACTCGCTCTGGCTGCCGCTGTGCCTGCTCGAGCAGGGTCCGCGACACCGGTATCCCGTTCTCCGTCGCCCACTCCCACAGCTCGATCGCGTTGAGATAGAGCCGCTCATTCACCGGATGGACGGGGAGACCGCGACGCTGAATCCAGCGGCGGACCGTCGCCTCGTCAACGTGCAGGTACGAGGCCGCCTCGCGGACCGTCAGCTGCATCGGGGCTGACGCAACGCGACGAGGACGCTGAAGGGCGAGCTGGGGAGATGCGGCATCCGATTCCTTAGTCCGCGTCGAGAGGTCGGGCGTCAGAGTAAAGGAAAATGATGGGGCACGCAATGATCGGGTGATGGTA
>QHVD01000403.1:3260-3528 GCA_003222235.1 Gemmatimonadota bacterium
GCAGCTCGGTGGCGTGTGCTGGGTCCTGCGTCTTCGGCCCTCGGGATTGCCTGGGTTCGCAACCGAACAAGGTGCCGGCGTGGCGAAACGGGTAAACGCAGAGATCCGATACATCTCCGGGCGAAAGCCCTTGTGGGTTCGAGTCCCACCGCCGGCACGGCTGCACCTGGCAGTTCTTGCGTAGGACCGAATGCGCTGGTATCTTAGCCTGTGTATCGGATCTCGTAACTCGTTTCGCTACGCAGCCGAGCGCCGAGGCATGTCCTCG
>QHVD01000144.1 GCA_003222235.1 Gemmatimonadota bacterium
CGCTCGAGCCTGCTCGTGGCGCTCGTGGCGACGGGAGGGCTGGTGAGCGTGGGGCGGGGGCGGCGCAGGGCATGAAAGAAAACGCGGAACGCGGAACGCGGAAGGCGGAATTGAAGTGCGAGGTCGTGCGCCACGATGCTCGTCGGTCCGTTCCGCGTTCCCCGTTCCGCGTTCCGCATTGGTGATGGCTGGCGGGGTGAGGATTCTCCTTGCCGGGGGCGGCACCGGCGGCCACCTCATGCCTGCCCTCGCGCTCGCCCAGGCGCTGATCGAAGCGCGGCCGGACGCCGAACCGGTCCTCGTCGGCGTCCAGCGCGGCATCGAACCGCAGGTGCTGCCGAACTATCCGTTCCGTTTTCATCTGCTTCCGATCGAGCCGATTCATCGACACCAGTGGTGGCGCAACGCGCGCTGGCTCGTCATCCTGCCCGGCGTTTGGCACGCAGTCGGGAAGCTGCTACGCCGCGAGCGGCCCGCGATCGTGATCGGCACCGGCGGTTACGCCGCCGGTCCGGTGGTGCTGCGCGCGCAGGGTGCGGGGATCCCGACCGCGCTGCAAGAGCAGAACGCGCTCCCGGGACTCACGACACGGTGGCTGGCGCGGCGCGCGCGCCAGGTGCACCTCGGCTTCCCCGAAGCGCGCGCCCGACTGCGGATCGGGAAACACACTCAGGTGTTCGCGCTCGGCAACCCGATTCGTCCTCCGCCCGCCGCTCCCCTCGAGCCCGGCGACCGCGCGGCCGCCCTGCGCGAGTTCGGTCTCGACCCCGCGCGTCCGACGCTGCTCGTGTTCGGGGGAAGCCAGGGGGCGCGGGCGATCAACTACGCCGTTGCGGGCGCGCTCGAGCGGCGCCTGCTCGCCGACGCGAACGTGCTCTGGGGCACGGGAATCGCACACGAGGCGGTGTTCGCTCGCTATGGCGCGGTCGGTCGCGTCGTCGTGCGCGGGTTTCTCGATCCGATCGCCCTGGCCTACCGCGCGGCCGATCTCGTCGTGTCTCGCGCGGGGGCCATGACCGTCGCCGAGCTGTGCGCCTGGGGAAAGCCGAGCGTGCTGGTGCCGCTGCCGAGCGCGGCGGCGGATCACCAGACGTCCAACGCCCGCGCGCTCGAAGCCGCGGGAGCGGCGCTGCACATCGCCGAGCGCGACCTCTCCCCCCACGTGCTGGCGTCCCGCGTCCGCGAGTTGCTCAGCGACCGCCAGCGACTCGAGTCGCTCGCCGCCTGCGCTCGGGCCCGTGGCAACCCGAACGCCGCTCGGGAGGTGATGTCAAAAATCTTGACACTGCTACAACCAGCCGTCTAGCCTTTCACAAGTGTCGTAGATTCGCTATACTAGACCCTCACTAATGACCTTGTTTGCAACGGTGGATCCCCGCCCGATCCACTTCATGGGTATCGCCGGTGCGGGGATGAGTGGGCTGGCGCTGCTGGCCAGGCAACAAGGCGTCGCAATAACTGGATGCGATAACGACCCGTCAGGCGCCGCCGATTTGGCAGCCGTCGGGGTGGAGATATGGCGGGGTCACGACGCCGGGCATGTGGCAGGCGCCCGGGCGGTCGTGGTAACCGCGGCAGTAGCCGGGGATCACCCGGAGTTGGAGCGTGCTCGCGCCCTGGGAGTCCCGGTGATCCGGCGGGCCGACGCCCTTGGCCAGGTCGTTGCTGGCGGGGCTTTAGTGGCGGTCGCCGGAACGCACGGGAAGACGACCACGACGGTGATGGTCACGGAGGCGCTGGCGGCCGCCGGGCGGAATCCTACGGGACTCGCCGGCGGCCGTGTCGCTAGCTGGGGCGGGAACGCGCGGCTTGGCGGGGGCGACCTGTTCGTGGTCGAGGCGGACGAATTCGACCGCGCGTTCCTGGCGCTTCGGCCGACGGTGGCGGTCGTCACCAACGTCGAGCCCGATCACCTCGAGTGCTACGACGGGAGCGTCGCGGTGCTCGAGCAGGCGTTCGTCGAGTTCGCGGGCCGTGCACATCGCGTGATTTTGGGTGCGGACGATCCCGGCGCGCTGCGGGTGGCGGCGGCGCTGCCGCGGCCGGTGTGGCGGGTCGGCCTGGCGTCCGACGCGGATGTGCGGATCGCCGATCCGCGGCTCGAGCAGGGCGGCTCGATGGCGCGCATCGAGCTGCCGGGTGGGCGGGCGGTGCGGCTCCGGTTGCGAGTGCCCGGGCTCCACAACCTGCGGAACGCCGCGGCGGCGCTCGCGGTGGCGCACGAGCTCGGCGCAGATCTGGAGCGCTGCGCCGCCGCACTGGCGGAGTTCACCGGGGTGGCGCGGCGCTTCGAGCGAGTCGGCGAGGCCGGCGGTGTGACCGTGGTGGACGACTATGCGCATCACCCCACGGAGGTGCAGGCCACGCTGGCGGCGGCACGCCAGGCGTTCCCGGGCCGGCGGGTCGTGGCCGTGTTCCAGCCGCACCTCTACTCGCGCACCGCGCTGCATGGCGAGGGGCTGGGACGCGCGCTGGCGGCGGCGGACGTGGTGGTGGTGGCGCCGATCTATGCGGCGCGCGAGCAGCCGCTGCCGGGTGTGACGGCCGACATTGTGGCGCGCGGCGCCGCGCGGGCGGGCGCGGCGACGGTGGCCGTGCGGGATCGTGCGGCGCTCACGGACCACGTCGCGGAGCGGGTCAAGCCCGGGGACGTCGTGTTCACGCTTGGCGCGGGGGACATCACCCGCGTGGGGCCCGAGCTGCTCGAACGGCTGGCGCGGCCGGGCAGAGCGGCGTGACGCGGCGCCGGCGTCCGGGCCAGCGCCTCGGCAGGGTGGTCGTCGCCGGGTCCGGGGCCGCGCTCGGCGTGCTCGGGTGGTTCGGTGGGCCGGTGGTGCTCGGACGCATGCCGCTCTTCCGCGTGCGGCAGATCGAGCTCGTCGGAGTGAAGAACCTGCCGCCGGACGCGGTGATCGCGGCGCTGCGGCTGCCGGCGCGGGTGAGCGTGTTCACCGACACGCGACTCCTCGCCGACCGGGTGCGCGGACTCGCGGGCGTGGCGGAAGCGCGGGTCGTGCGCCGGCTCCCGGCCGGGTTGCAGGTCGAAGTGCGCGAAGTGGAGCCGGCCGCGCTCGTGCCGATCGGGTCGCGGGGCAGCCTCGTGGCGGTCGATGCCGCCGGCGACCCGTTGCCGTTCGACCCCGCGCGCACCGGGCTCGACCTGCCCATCGCAGCGAGCGCGGACCCGGGGGTCGTCGGAGTGCTGGCCCTGATCCGCGCGGTGGATCCACGGCTGTTCCAACGGATCAGCGGCGCACGCGCGCTGCCGCGCGATGACGTGCTTCTGGAACTGGGGCCCCGTCGCGTGCTGCTGCGACCCGACGCGGGGCCGGAGGTCATTCGTGGCGTGGGACTGGTCGCTCAGGATCTGGCCGCGAAGGGGCGTCCGTACGCGGAGCTCGACGCCCGCTTCGCGGGGCAGGTGGTGGTGCGGCGCAAGCGAGCAGGGTCCGGGGAGTGGAGACCGGGCCCGGGCGCATGAGTCGGGAACGCCACCTCGTCGCCGGGCTCGACCTCGGGAGCACGAAGACCTGTGCCGTGATCGCCGAGGTGGTGGGCGACCTGCCCCGCATGCCGCTCGCCAAGGTGCTTGGCGTGGGGCTCGCCAAGAACTCCGGCGTGCGGCGCGGCATGGTGCGGGATATCGACGAGACGACCCGGTCCGTCGCCGCCGCGTTGCGCGACGCCGAGCGGATGGCGGGCGTGAAAGTGTCGGGGGTGACGTGCGGGATCGCGGGAGAGCACGTGTCGGCGCGCACGTCCGCCGGCGTGGTGGCGGTGAACGGCGAGGAGATCACGCCCCAGGACGTGGCGCGCGTGAACGAGGTCGCGCGGGCCATCTCGCTCGGTCGAGATCACGAGCTGCTGCACGACATCCCGCAGGAGTACGTGGTCGACCAGCAGCGCGGCATCTCCGACCCGGTCGGCATGACGGGCACGCGGCTCGAGGTCGAGGTCTACCTCGTGACGGTGCAGGCGACCGCCGCGCAGAACCTGCGCCGCGCGGTGCAGCGCGCCGGGTATCGCGTGAGCGACGTCGTGCTCGAGCCGCTCGCGGCGTCGTACGCCGTGCTGACGGACGACGAGCGGGAACTGGGCGTCGCGCTCCTCGACGTGGGCGGCGCCTCGACTGCGGTGACGATCTTCCACGAGGGGAAGATCCGCCACCTCGCGTCCCTGCGCTTCGCCGGGATGCAGGTGACGACGGACCTCGTCCAGGTCCTCGGGGTGCCTCAGGCCGACGCGGAGCGGCTCAAGGAGCGGCACGGCGTGGCGTACAAACCGCTCGTGGACCCGTCGGAGATGATCACGCTGCCGTCCACGCCGTCGCAGGGGGTGCGGCAGACGTCGCGCGAGATGCTGTCGGACATCATCCACCAGCGGCTGGACGAGATCTTTCACCTGGTGGACCGCGAGTTCGAGAAGGCGGGATTCGGGGGCGGGCGGCTGCCCGCCGGCGTGGTGCTCACGGGCGGGACGGCGCACCTCCCGGGGATGGTGGAGCTCGCGCGCGACGTGTTCGCGATGCCGGTGCGCGCCGGCACGCCCGAGCAGGGGATCTCGGGCCTGGTGGACAGCGTGGACGCGCCGCGCTACGCAGTGCCGGTGGGTCTGGTGCTGTACGCCGCGCGCCGGGTGGCGCAGGGCGCCGCGGCCGGCGGCTCGCTCGTGAAGAGCGCCGGGGTCGAGAAGCTGTTCGGACCGCTGAAGCGCTGGCTGCAGGAGTTCTTCTGATCGGTCACGCGAGGGAGCCATGATCTTCGAGCTCGAAGAGACGGTAGCGCGCAACGCCCGGATGAAGGTCGTCGGCATCGGCGGCGGCGGCGGCAACGCCCTGAACCGCATGGTCGACGAGGGGCTGCAGGGCGTCGAGTTCGTGTCCGTGAACACCGATGCGCAGGCCTTGCTGAACAACAAGGCCGACGTGAAGGTGCAGATCGGGAAGAAGTTGACGCGCGGCCTCGGCGCGGGGGCCCGCCCCGAGATCGGCCGCCAGGCGATCGAAGAGAACCGCGACGAGGTGCTGCACGCACTTCAGGGTGCGGACCTCGTGTTCGTCACCTGCGGCATGGGCGGCGGCACGGGCACGGGCGCCTCGCCCATCATCTCCCAAATGGCCCGTGACCTCGGCGCCCTCACCATCGGCATCGTGACGAGGCCGTTCCTGTTCGAGGGCCGGAAGCGGATGCGGCAGGCCGAGATGGGCATCGCCGAGATGCGCAAGCACGTCGATACCATGGTCGTCGTGCCAAACGAGCGACTGCTCGCCGTGGTCGGAAAGGGGATCCCCTTCCAGGACGCCCTGAAGAAGGCCGATGGGGTGCTGCTGAACGCGACCCAGGGCATTTCGGGATTGATCACCGTCACCGGCATCGTGAACGTGGACTTCGCCGACGTGCGCACGGTCATGCAGAACGGCGGCGGCGCGATCATGGGCACCGGCATGGGGCGCGGCGAGAACCGCGCGATGGAGGCGGTGCAGCAGGCCATCTCGAGCCCGCTGCTCGACAACATCTCCATCAGCGGCGCCACGGGCGTGCTCATCAACATCACGGGCGGCGAGGACCTCACGCTGGGCGAGGTCACGCAGATCTCCGACGTCGTGAAGGACGCGGCCGGCGAGGACGCCGAGATCATCTTCGGGGCGGTCAATGACCCCGCGATGCACGGTGAGATCCGCGTCACCGTCATCGCCACCGGGTTCGACCGTCCCGCGCCGGCCGAGCAGGCCACGGGCGCTCGGGCCGCCCCGGGCGTGCTCCCGTTCCGCGACCGGGCGTCGCGTGCCACGCCCACGCCGCCTCCCGCTTACGTGAAGCCCGCTGAGCAGCCGCTGCGGCGTTCGGCAGCCGCGCCACCGCCCTCCCCCCCGGTGCCCCCCACCGACGTCAACGAGCTCGAGATCCCGACGTTCATCCGGAGACAGATGGACTGATGGTCTCCCCCTTGCCGCCCCTGCCGCCCTTGCCGCCCCTTCTCCGACGGGCCGCCCCGGTCGCCGCCGGGCTGCTCGCCGCCGGCGGGCTGGTCTGGGCCGCGCACGACGCATGGCGTTGGCGGCGTCCGCTGACCGCCGCGCCCATCGTCGTCACCGCCGCCTACGCCGAGTTCCTCGATACGCTCGGCCGCCGGGAGACGCTCTCCGACGCGCTCCAACGCGGGGGCATCGTGGGGCGAGACTATGCGGCGTTCCTCGCCGCGGCAAAGAGCCTCCCGGTGCGGCGCCTGCGGCCCGGGCTCGTGTTTCACTTTCGCCGCCTCAAGACCGACTCCGTCGTGGACCGCGTGATGGTGCGCCTCTCGCCCGAGCGGCGGCTGCACATGGTTCGCGGCGGCTCGGGGTGGGTCGAGGAGCTGGAGCCGGTGCCGTGGACGGTCGCGCGCTTGCGCGTGACGGGCGCGATCGAGTCGTCGCTGTACGACGCGCTCGACAACGCGGTGGCCGACACGTTCCTGCCGGCCGTCGAGCGGCGCTCGCTCGCCTGGGCGATGGCGGACGTGTACGATTGGGAAGTGGACTTCACGCGGGACATCCGGCCGGGGGACCGGTTCACGGTGCTGTGCGAGCGGTTGGAGTCGCCGGAAGGCGAGCGTCGGTTCGGCCGCGTCCTCGCGGCGCGGGTCGACGTCGCCGGCACCCCGAGCTACGCGTTCTACTTCGAGGACAGCGCGGCCCGCGTAGCGGGCTTCTACGACGAGCGCGGCCGCTCGTTGCGGCGGGCCTTCCTGCGCGCGCCGCTGCAGTTCCGCCGCGTGTCGAGCCGGTTCGGCGTCCGCTTCCATCCGCTGTTGCACCTGTGGCGCGCCCACGAGGGCGTGGACTTCGCGGCGGCGTACGGGACGCCGGTGCGGGCCACCGCCGACGGCATGGTGATCCGCGTGGGCCGCGCGGAAGGCGGCTACGGCAATATGATCGAGCTCCGGCATGCGAACGGGATCCGCACGCGCTACGGGCATCTCTCCGCGTTCGCCCGCGGGCTGCACCTGGGCGAGCGGGTCGAGCAGGGCGAGACGATCGGCTACGTCGGCTCGACCGGTCTCTCGACCGGGCCGCATCTCCACTACGAATTCCTCGTCAATGGCCGGGCCACCAACCCGCAGCGCAAGGACATGGGCTCGGGGACGCCCGTGCCGCAGAGCCTGGTGGCCTCGTACGGCACGGTGCGCGACGGACTGCGCGTGCAGCTCGAGCCTCCGCGCCCTCCCCGGCTCCCCGCGCCCCTCCCCAAGGGCCAGCCGCACACCGCTTCGAGCGTCGCCGCGCGCGACGATTAGCGCCGTTCCGGCGCAGGCACGTGACGTTGGAACGGCATTAGGTTCCATCTCCAACCGTGGAGCTCTACCCCGCCGTTGACGTACAGGGCGGGCGCGTGGTGCGCCTGCGCCAGGGCGAGGCGCACCGCGCCACCGCGTACGGCGACGACCCGGTCGCCGTGGCGCGCGAGTTCGCCCGCGCGGGCGCCCGCTGGGTGCACTTCGTGGATCTCGACCGCGCCTTCGGCCACGGCGACAACCGGGCTTTGGCGCGCCGCTTCCTCGCCGCCGTGGAGGTGAAGGTGCAGGTGGGCGGCGGCCTCCGCACCGACGACGCGATCGAGGAGATGCTCGCGTGGGGCGCGGCCCGCGTGGTGATCGGCACCAAGGCCGCGACCGATGCCGGGATCGTGGAGCGGCTGCTCGCGCGCCACGGGCCGGAGCGTCTCGTCGTGGGTATCGATGCGAAAAACGGGCAGGTTGCGGTGCGCGGCTGGACGGAGGTGTTCGACCTCACCGCCATGCAGCTCGCCGAACGAGTGAAGCGCCAGGGCGCCCGCACGGTGATCTACACCGACGTTGCGCGGGACGGGATGCTGGCGGGGCCCGACGTCGCCGGCGCGCGGGCGATCGCCGCGCTCGGCCTCGACGTGATCGCCTCGGGCGGCGTCGCCTCGCTCGATGACCTGCGCCAGATTCGCGACGGCGGCCTTGCGGGCGCGATCGTCGGGCGCGCGCTGTACGAGGGCCGGTTCACGCTGTCCGAGGCGCTGCAGTGCAGCGGCGCCTGACGCCCGGGCTGGCGCTGCTCCGCGTCGCCGGGTTCGCGGCGCTGCTGCTTCTGTTCTGGAACCCCGTGACGTCCCGCCGGGTCGCCGGAGACGCTGCGCGGCTCGTGCTGCTCGACGCGTCGCTCAGCATGGGCGGCCGCGGCGGGTCCTGGCGCGAGGCGCTCGACTCCGCCCGGGTCCTCGCCAAGGGGGGGAGGGGGGGGGGCGTAATCTGGCGCTTCGGGTCGGCGGTGCGGGGGTACGATTCGCTCCCACCGACGGACGGCGCGAGCCGGCTGGCGCCCGCGCTCGCGGCCGCCGCCGGGCGCGGCGGACCAGTCGTGGTGGTGACGGACGGGGCGGTCGGGGATCTGGGAGACGTCCCCCCCGACCTGCTGCGCCGCGCGCGCGTGGTCTTGCTCCCACGACGGCCGTTCTTCGACGCATTCGTGGCGGCGCTCGACGGGCCGCGTCGCGTGAGCGGGGAAGATACCGTACGGCTCAGGGTGAGTTACGGTATTGCCGGGAAACGGGAAGCGGGAAACGGGAAACGCAGTGCGACACTGGCCGTGACGCTCGGGGGAGGGGGGGGGGGCCGGCGGATCGCGTCGCGCGAGGTCGCTCTCCCGGACAGCGGAACCGTCTCTACGGACGTCACGTTTCCCGTTTCCCGTCTCCCGTCTCCCGGTTGGTCGGCGCTGGTTGTGCGGCTCGAAGGGGTGCCCTCCGATTCCGAGCCGCGTGACGACGCCCGCCTGTTCGTGCTGGAGGTGAGCCCGCAACCAAGCGTCGTGGTGCTCGCCGCGCCGCCCGATTGGGACACACGGTTCCTCGCGCGCACGCTCCAGGACGTCGCGCGCGTGCCGGTCCGGTCGTTCGTGAAGGTCGAGCCGCGGAGCGAAGCGTGGCGCGACGCCGCCACGCTCGCTCCGGTGCCCGGGTCCCAGGTGGCGCAAGCGGTGGGGGCCGCGCAGCTCGTCGCGCGCGTCGGGGACGCCGCAGCCCTGGCGCGCTTCGTGCCCCACGGCGCCGTGCTCGAATGGCCCACGGCGCGCGGCCGGGAAGGCGACTGGTACGTGCAACCGCCCGGTGCCTCGCCACTCGCCGGGGCTCTCGCCGGGATCGCGTGGGACTCGCTCCCCCCGGCCACATGGGTTGCAGACCTCGCGCCGGAGAGCTCCGCCGTCGCGGTTCTCAGCGCCCGGCTCGCGCGCCGCGGCGCGTCGCGTCCCGTGGTCGTCGTCGCCGAGCGCGAGGGCCGGCGGCGGGCCACGATCGGCGCCGGCGGGCTCTACCGCTGGGCGTTCCGCGGCGGCGCGAGCGCAGAAGCCTACCGCGCGCTCGTTGCAGCGCTCGCGGACTGGCTGCTGGCCGCGGGAGACGGGAAGGGGGAGCGGTTCGCGCCGGTGACGCACGAGGTCGCGGACGGCCTGCCGCTGGTGTGGCGCTGGACGGGTTCGGGAGCCCCTCGGGACCTGGTCGTCACGCTCGCGGCGGGGTCGAAGCGGCGCGCGGACACCCTGCGGTTTGACGTCACCGGCCGCGCAGAGCTGCTCCTTCCCCCCGGCGTGTACGCGTACTCTGTCCAGGACGGCCCCGAGCGCGGGCTCGTGGCGGTGGATACGTACTCGGACGAGTGGCGTCCGGACGCGCCGGTGCTGCGGGCGCAGGAGGGCGCTCCCGCCGGCCGGCTGGCGACTACGGCTATGCGCGACCGCTGGTGGCTGTTCGTCGTCGCGATCGCGGCATTCGCCGCCGAGTGGGCGTGGCGCCGGCGGCAAGGGCTCCCCTGATGGCGCTGTGGCAGAAGCTGGCGCGCGTGTTCGGCCGCCGGGACCCGGGGAGCGTGCGCGAGGACGCGGAGCGTATCCTTCTGGAAGCCGACTTCGGCGTTGCCGCGACGGAGGAGATTCTCGAGCAGGTGGCCCGCGTCTCGGACGGCGAGTTCCGGGCGGCGCTCGAGCGGACGATCGCCCGCATCCTCACGGCGGCGGCGCCGCCGGGCGGCGATCCGGGCGGGCTGGCGCGCGCGGCGCGGCCGCCGGCGGTGATGCTCGTCTTCGGCGTAAACGGGGTGGGGAAGACCACGACGATCGCGAAGCTCGCGCACCGCCTGGCGCGCGAGGGAGAAGGCCGGAGCGTGCTCTTCGC
This sequence comes from Gemmatimonadota bacterium, assembly GCA_003222235.1. Taxonomy (GTDB): domain Bacteria; phylum Gemmatimonadota; class Gemmatimonadetes; order Gemmatimonadales; family GWC2-71-9; genus AG12. The sequence goes on from QHVD01000144.1 coordinate 10,176, forward strand.
GGCGGCGGACACGTTCCGCGCCGGGGCGGCGGAGCAGCTCCGGATCTGGGCGGACCGCCTGGGCGTCCCGTGCGTCGGCGGCAGGGGTGACCCCGCCGCAGTGGCGTTCGACGCCGTCGCCGCCGCCCGGGTGCGCGGCCTCGACACCGTGCTCGTGGACACGGCCGGCCGTCTCCACACCGAGGATCAGCTGCTCGAGGAGCTGAAGAAGGTGGTGCGGGTGGTCGCGAAGCAGCAGCCGGGAGCGCCGCACGAATCGCTGCTCGTGCTCGACGGCACCGTCGGCCAAAACGCGGTGCATCAGGCAAAGGCATTCGCCGCCGCGATCCCGCTCACCGGCCTGATCGTAACCAAGCTCGACGGGACCGCGAAGGGCGGCAGCGTGGTCGCCCTGGAACGCGCGGTGCCCGTGCCGATCCGGTTCCTGGGCACGGGCGAAGGGCTCGACGATCTCGAGGTGTTCGACGCCGCGCGCTACGCGCGGCGCCTGGTGGGCGAGTGACCGGATGAGGTGAAGGGGGGGGACGGTTTGTGGCCCTCGAGGTGACGACCGCCGTGAAGTATCTGAAGGGCGTGGGGCCGAAGCGCGCCGAGGCGCTCGCCCGGCTCGGCATCAGGAGCGTCGGCGATCTCCTGTACCATGCCCCGCACCGATACCTCGACGCCACCGCGGTGACGCCGCTCGCGCGGGCGCGCGTGGGGGAAGAGGTGACGTGCGTGGCGCGGGTGGTGACGACCGGCGTCCTCCCCACGCGGCGCGGCCTGCGCGTGTTCCGCGCCGTGCTGCGGGACGAGAGCGGCCTGCTCGAGTGCGCCTGGCCGGGGCAACCCTTCCTCGAGCGCCAGATCAAGAAGGGGCAGCTCCTGCTCGTCGTCGGCCCGGTGCG
>QHVD01000484.1 GCA_003222235.1 Gemmatimonadota bacterium
TCGCACAGGCTCAGCGCTTGATTCTGTGGAAGACTGGCCTCACCATGACCGAACGCGTAGCGTGTTCTCCACGAGGGGTCCTGGCTCTCCGAAGTACGTGGCACGTCTTGGCCACTGGGGGCCGACTAGATCGCGGACGAGTTGTGGCAGATCTGTAACAAGTTGCCCCCTTGGTGCCTGGAAGGCCCGGACCAGACGGACAAGCTGCGTTGCCCCCTTGCAGGCTGCCGTTATGGGTGAAGATTGAAAAGTAACTCAGATGCTGTGAACCCCGAGGCGCGATGTCGTGTAGGTCGCCAATACCTCGAGGGGAGCGAATGGCGAAACCGGCTGAGTGGGGCACTCACGCGGCCGGCTTTTTCTTTGTGTCGTGAGCTCAGAGCCGACCCGTTCGTGACGCATCGACTCAGGGCGCGGCACGTCGCGTTGCGCAGGCATGGCCCGCCTCTGCCCGACGCGTGATCCGCTGCTTCGGTCCTGGCGGGCCTGGGAGAAGCTCCGATGAAACGATGGCTGCCACTCGCCGCTGCGGGCGGCGTCGTCGCGGCAGCGTGCCACGACGGCACTACGCCGACGCAACCACGCAATCCCGCGGCGCCCGAGTTCCTACAGCTGCAGGGCGAGCACCCGCACACCCACATCATGTTGCGGAAGCCCCTTCCCGGCCGCAGCGCAAGGCTGAAAGAGAAGGGGAGTACAGGGATCTCCTATCACGGCGGGCCCATCCTTTACTCCACGAACGTCGCTGCGATCTATTGGTCCTCGAGCTGGATCTATATCGGCGGCCCGACGCCGGGCTCGACAGGCGCGGGCGCGCAGGACGGCTCGCTCGTGGGCTTCTTCCTCCGTAACCTCGCTCCTTCGGGGACCGGCTCGCCGTACTTTAACATCAACACCACCTACTTCGACGGCGGCGGCACGCCCGTGCAGAACAGTGTGACCTACACTCAGTTCTGGGCGACCCCGACCGGGCCAACCGCCGGCCAGATCGTGTCCGACGCTCAAGTGCAGCAGGAGGTCATCACGGCCTTCACGAGCGGTGCGCTGACGTACGACGCCAGCACGCTCTACGCCGTGTTCAGCGGCCCCAATGTGAACCTCGGCGGTGGGTTCGGGACGCAGTACTGCGCCTACCACGGCCACTTCAGCAGCTCCTATGGTGACGTGAAGTATGCGGTGATGCCCTATGACTGGAGTGATCCCGCGGGCTGTTCGGCGATCAGCGGGTCGGGGCCGAATCGTGACCCAGCGGGGGACACTGAGGTTAACACCCTGGCGCACGAGACGGAGGAAACGGCCACTGACGAGGATCTGAACGCTTGGTACGACCGACGCGGGTTCGAGAACGCAGATAAGTGCGCCTGGACCTTCGGCACAACCTACTCATCGAACGGTTCCCTCGCGAACATGAACCTGGGCGGGAAAGACTTCCTAGTCCAGCGCAACTGGGTGAACGCCGGAAGCGGCGGCTGCCTGCTGCATTGGCCATGACCGACGCCGCCTCGGCGCGGTCGAGAGACGTCGGGTAGAGGCGAGACAGTGGGCGGCACGTTGATCGACCTTTGGCACCGTTTTCTCCGCACCGTGCCGGGAGGAGTCGCCGGTGGCATGCACGGAATACCACATGGTTAGGGAAGGGCTCAGGGCAACACGTTAGCGCATTGTGATGGATGCGGCTATGAGACGCCTGAGGCGGAGCGGCGGGGCGCGCTCGTGTTGTGCGGGCCGTGCCGCGCTTCCCTGATCGGGCCCGACAGTCTTGTTGGACGTGCTGGCCGAGACGCACGGCCGGAGCGCGAGCCGAAGGCTCGAGGGCGTCGCCGTGCGGCATCGCTCAGGCCTAGCGCCGGTGCAGCCACGGGCGGCAGCCGCGCACGCGAAGTACCCGAAGTGACGGATCGCAGCGGCGTGTCGTGACAGACCACGAACCCGATGCGACGGCGGAAGTGTGAGCTCCACGATCCCCACCGCGCCGGGCGGCTGGACCCTTGGCGGCCGCGGTCCGCACGCACCGTGACGGCCATCGCGGGCGCGCGTAGAACGCTCAGGGTGACACGCGACGCAACCGCCGGTGACGAAGGTGAGCGAGTCCGGTGGGTACGCAAACGTTCGCTCGGCGCGCAGGATTCCTAGTCCCCTGCTTACTGCTGTGATTGTGGTGTGGACATCGCGGTTGCCGGGGCAGGAAGCGCACGCACGCGAAGAGCCAAGGTGCCGAACATTACACAGCCGTAGTTAACCGCACCCATGATCACGTTCAGCATCGCGTGACTCTGGATTGCAGCTGCGGCGTGGTTCGTGGCGACCAGAAGCTGCAGCACCACGAGGGCGATCGCGACCATCCGGCCGCCGACCGCATCGTTCGCCCGGAGCGTCCGAGCTATCACGATGTACATCGCCAGATCCCAAAAGGCGATCTCGCGCTGCCAACCGGAAGCGACGCCCCACGCGGAGGCGGCCCCGAGTTCCGACGGCGACCCCAGCTGTCCCAGGCACGAGATGATGGTCAGGCCCGCCACCAGCCTCAGATACCACCGTAGCAGTTTGGTCATCGCCCGATCTCCAGTGCGGAATGCCCTGAGCGTGCGTCCCAGCCCGCTCGCGGGGTCTGGCCTCGGATGCATGTCTGGTCGGATGGAGCGCAAGCGTTGTACGGGCCCGTTAGCGTGTTCGCGCGAGTTCGGCAGCGGGTCACCTCCGGGCTCGCCCGTGACGCGCGGCCTAAAGGAGAAGAGCACGGTCTTGTGGGTGGTCCCCGGGGTGTCCATGTCGTCGCCTCTTACGAGGAGCATGTAGAATGCCCCGTTGCGGTCCACGTATTCCACGGCGGCGTAATTGAACGTGACCTCCCCGTGACTTCGAGGGCGCTCCCGGACTTGGGCGCCGCCGATCAAGTGGGCTTGTTCACCGCGCCGGACCCCTGGCGCTCCCTCGCCCTCCCGGCATGTTTCCCGGTGACCTGCACCAAGAGGCGCCTAACATGGTGCTCGACGACCTCAGTGCGCTTGATTGACCCGTCCCGCTCGCATAGCCAGATCATGAGGCGCTGCTG
>QHVD01000485.1 GCA_003222235.1 Gemmatimonadota bacterium
CCGACAGCTTATGCGCTCACCGTGAAGCTCCGCGATGGATCTGTCAGACTCGACCGTAGCGCAACTGCTCATTCCGGTTGAGGATCTCGATCGGGCGGTCGCGTTTTATCGTGACACGCTCGGCCTCCGGTTCCTGTTTACGGCTCCGCCCCAGATGAGCTTCTTCCAGGTGGGGGGCGTCCGGTTGCTCGTGGGCGTCCCCGCCGCGGATCAACCGCGCCAGCGAGGATCACAGGTCTACTTCCAGGTCGCCGATATTCACGACGTGTTCCGGACGCTCGCCGGACGGGGTGTCAAGTTCGCGGTGAGCCCCCACGTTGTGCACCGCACTGCGACGACCGAGCTGTGGCTTGCCGAGTTCCGGGATCCGGACGGCAATGGGCTGGCGCTGATGAGCGAAACACCGAAACGGGCATGACGCCCCCCCCCCCGCAGGGCGCCGCCGGCTCCGGTCACCGCTCCGGCGGGCGTTCGGTGGAATTCCTCCTGTAGTAGGCTTCGAGGTTGGGCGGCCGGTAGGCAGCGTCTTCCCGATAGCGCCGCGCCACCGACGCGTGGATCGTTTCGCAGGTGCGCTGCGCGACCGCCGGATCCGCCAGGGGCCGATGATACGTGGGGATCAGGCGATAGAACCCCGTTCGGGACTCGCGGATGGGCGCGAGGGGATCGGGCTTGACGGGGATGTCGGTGACGCCGAGGCCGCATCCTCGAGCCCTTTCGACGAGCCACTGCAAGGCGATGTCCGACAGCCGCGGATCGCCGTAGCCACCGCCGATGTTGGAGTGGGTTCCGCAGAACCACGTCTGCTCCAACTGCTGGCCAACGGCGTCGCGTTGCTGATGCCACAGCGCGGCCTGAAAGAAGCGTCGCTTTTCGTCAATCGCCAAGGCCTGGAATGCATGGCGCACCTTTGTGCTCAAGTCGGTGTCGTGAAACCGGTTGCCGGGGCTGAGATTCCCGAAGAGCAACGGATTTCCGAGCGCTCCGACCGTATCGCACACCCCGATGAACTCGATCGGAGTAACGTCCTCCACCGCATAGGTGCGGCGAAACAGCGTGGCCTCACGCTCACGCGGGTGCGTGCCCGGCGTGCGCGCCCGATACAGCAGGAAGGCTTTTGGGAGGGCGTCCAAGGCGTTGCTTCGCAGGATGCCGCAGGTTCGGATGAGGCCCGCGAGGCTGCGGACGGTGAAGGCACCCCGGCTGAAGCCGAACAGGAAGAATTGGTCACCCGGCTCGTGATTCTCGACGACGAAGCGATAGGCCTCGAGGATGTTCCGGGAGACGCCGGTGCCCGTGTAGCCGTCGGACAGCCGAGACATCCATGACCCCGAGGTCCCGATACCGGGGTGATAGAACACGACTTGAGGCGCGCCGGCTGCAGCCCGTAAAACCGCCTCGGCGAGCTTCGTCACATTGGTGGGCTCGGCCACGCCGCTGTCGGCCTGGTCCGGCGTGTTCCAGGTTCCATCGCAGCAGATGACGATTCGTTTCATGCCCGATCACCCTCCCTCGCGCTGGCGCTGTTCTCACTCTATCATATTCCAGGCAGCACGCCCGAGAGGAATCACCTTCACTCACCGGGTATTCGAATGAAGAGAACCCGTTCCCATCCGCCGGCGGGGCATCAGCCGCATCGACCAACCCTCGACCCGCACGTACGGTTGGTTCGTGCGCACCGGCTTCTACAAACGTCGCGACGGCAGTTACGTCCCGCGCCACCGGAAGTTCTTTGGCGACGTGACCCACGGCGGCAAGCGCCGCGCCCTTCGGGCGGCTCGGGCGTACCTCGCGAAGGTCGAGCGCAGCCGGCACAAGAAGAAACCCCGAGGGCTTCGGCGCGCCGCCTGAGCGCGGACGTAAGGCCCCGATGACCTTCGTCAGGGTTCCTGCGCCTCTCGAGCAGGACGTCGATTTGTCACGGACCTACGATGCGGTGATCGTGGGCTCCGGCGCGGCCGGCGGCATGGCCGCCCACGTGCTCACCGCACAGGGCATGAAGGTGCTCATGCTCGAGGCCGGGAAGAAGCTTCCCATCGAGCAGGAGTTGCGCTCGATGGAGTGGCCGTACGATCACCCGCGCCGCGGCGAGTACCCGCCGGGATCACACTCCCTCTCGTTCAACGAGTACACCATCCGGCGGCCTCCCTACGCCAAGAGCACCGCGTTCAAGCACGTGTATTCGTACGTCGGCGGATGGTCGGGATCGGACTACGTCAAGAATATCCTGGTCGACGAGAAGGATCACCCCTACACCGGAACCAACTACGCCTGGGTGCGGGCTCGCTGCCTCGGGGGCAAGACCAACATCTGGGGCCGGCTGGCGCTCCGCTTGTCCGACTACGACTTCAAGGCCAAATCCCACGACGGGTTCGGTGAGGACTGGCCCATTTCCTACCAGGACGTCGCTCCCTATTACGACAAGGTGGACCTGTACCTCGGCATATCCGGGGTCAAAGAGAATCTGCCGCATCTGCCGGACAGCTTGTTCCAGCGACCCACCAAGCTCAACTTCGGCGAGGTCAAGCTGCGCGAGAGCCTCAAGAAAATGGGACGGGTCTTGACGCCCTATCGTGCCGGCGTCACCACCGACGGCTTGAAGCACAACAGGTACCGCAGCAAATGCTTCGGCCGGGGCGCCTGCAACCGGCGCCCGGGAGGGTGCGACATCCACGCGGCGTTCGACTCGCCCACCGGGCTGATCTACCCGGCGATGGACACCGGAAATCTCACGCTCCGGACCAACTCCATCGCGTACGAGGTGCTGGTCGACCCGAACACCGGCCGGGCGCGAGGGGTCGCCTTCCTCGACAGCGAGAACCGCAAGAGCTACGAAGCGAAAGCGAAGGTCGTCATCCTGGCGGCGTCGACGCTCGAGTCCGCCCGTCTGCTGCTGCTGTCGCGCTCGCGGCAGCACCCCAACGGCATCGGCAACTCGAGCGGCCACGTCGGCCACAACTTCTGCGAGCACGTCATGGGGCCGGGCATGACCGGCCTGGTGAAGGAGCTGGTGGGGAAGCCGCACACCCTCGACGACGGCCGACCGGGCGGATTCTACATCCCCCGCTTCCGCAACCTGAAGGACCGCCAGCCCGGTTTCATCCGGGGCTACGGCTTCGAGGGCGAGAGCGGCCACTCCATGTTCCCGTCGCACGCCCTCGAGGCCCCGGGATTCGGGGCCGACTTCAAGAAGACCGTGCGCGACCACGCGGGGGCCTTCATCGGCATGGGCGGCTTCGGCGAGGTGCTCGCTCGATACGAGAGCTACGTCGATCTCGACCCCGAGCTCAAAGACCGTTGGGGGGTTCCGGTCCTGCGCTTCCATTACCAGTTCGGCGACAACGAGCGCAAGATGGCGGAGGACATGGTCGCGACGGCGCGCGAGATGTTCGAGGCCGCCGGGATCGAGGTCGTGGGGGTCGATGATAAGGTCCTGACCGAAGGTTGGTCGATCCACGAGCTGGGTACAGCGCGGATGGGGAACGATCCCAAGACCTCGGTCCTGAACCAGTTTCAGCAGTCCCACGACGTCCGGAACCTGTTCGTGGTCGACGGGTCGAGTCACGTGAGCGCGTCGTGTCAGAATCCCACCTGGACCATCATGGCTCTGGCGTGGCGCTCCTGCGAGTATCTGGCGGACCAATTCAAGAAGGGGAACCTATGACCATGCCTCACGCAATCCAGGGCGGCACGATCGCCCTGACCCTCTTCCTCGTCGGCTCGCTCTCCGCCCAGGTCATGCCACCGCCTCCGTACCTGGAGATCTTCCGCGAGGAAGTGAAGGTCGGCCGGGCCGGCGCCCACGTGCAGACCGAGGCGGGGTGGCCGCGCGCCTTCGCGAAGGCGAAGATCCCGAACAACTACATTGCGATGACGACGATCTACGGCCCGACCGAGGCGTGGTTTTTCGAGGGTCACGGCTCAGTGGCAGAGATCGAGGCGGTCGACAAGGCGATCGACGCGTCGCCGGGCCTCACCCAGGAGCTCGACCGGCTCTCCCAGGCAGACGCCGCCAACGTCAACGGACTGCACGCTCTGCTCGCGCGCCACCTGCCCGAAGCCAGCAACGGCCCCAACATCGATCCGGCCGAAATGCGGGTGTGGGAGATCACCATCTTCCGGGTGCGTCCCGGCAAGGAAGGGAGCTTCTACGAGGGCGCGAAGCTCTACCAGTCCGTGGTCCAGCAGGCGCAGGTGGACGCGCCCTGGGCGACCTACGAGGTCATGGCGGGCATGCCGGGTCCGACGTACCTGGTCTTCGTGCCCCACAAGACGCTGGCCGAGATCGATCCCGCCGTGGGCGTGGGCGCCGCGATCCAGAAGGCCATGAACGAGGAGACGATGAAGAAGTTCGGGACGCTCTCCGAGGGGTTCATGTCGGTGGAGAACCTGGTGTTCAGGCCGAGCCCCGAGATGAGCTACCCCCCGGCGGAGTGGATCGCGCAGGACCCCAAGTACTGGGGGAGGAAGGCCATGGCCACGGCGAAGCCGGCCGCGGCGTCCGCGCAGGCCCCGGCGCCCAAGCCGTAACACACTCCTATGACCGATTCGCCTGAGTCGCTCTCGCGCCGCGAGATGATCGGAGTCACCGCGGCCGCGCTGGCCGCACCCTTGCTGAACGTTGCAGCTGAGCGGGCGCG
>QHVD01000486.1 GCA_003222235.1 Gemmatimonadota bacterium
TACCACCAGGTCGGCTAGCCAGCAACGCAGGTAGGGCTTCCTTCAGATCATCGGGGTACGTGCTCATCCCACGTGCCCACCTCGCCAACGTGACCAGCCTGGAGCCCGAGCGGTGGAAGCGGGCGCATCCGGGGATGACGCGGGTCGGGCCAAGGGAAAGCGGGCGGCAGCGAGGTCGGCTCGCGGTCCATCGGCTCGGGCCGACTGCGGCTCATTCAGGGGCGGCGTCTTCTAGAGGCGCCCTGGCCCGCATGCTACAATTTCAGAGTGGGGCGGATGAGTGGGAAGCGGTGCCGGGGATGTGGGAGGATAGATGGGCGCCGGCCGCCGCCCTTCACCGGCAAGGGCGCCCGCCTGGTTGACGCGGGTATCCAGCGCGAGGTCCGCGTCCTCTGGGAGAATGGGATTGAGACAACGGAGTCGTGCGAAGGCGACTGGCGATGGACTCCCGGGCGCGGACGGCACTCGTTTCCTGAGCCGACGATTACCTTTGCCGGCGGACCGGCGGAGGGCTTCCGCGCACTCGGCATCGCGCTTCAGCACGGGCTGAAAGTGGTTGCGCTGCGGCGCGTCTGGACCGTGAACGACGGCGAACCCACCGGCCCCGAATGGGAGATGACCTTCTGGCGCCCCGCCCGAGCGCGGCGCTGAATCTACTTCCCTTCGCGATCTAGCCGCTCGCAGTCCTTGCAGAGCGGCTTGCCACCGGTCCCTGGCCGCCGATTGACCGGCAGGATTGCACTACCGGGGCCGCACTTGCTGTTGTCGTGGTGATGGGACTCCTTCTCCGAGTGAAAGGGCGCTACCTTCGGCATGTGACCCTCCTTCCCAACTCGGCACCACCCCTTGCTCTCAGGCCCCGAGGCCGGTCAATCCCCTCTGGCGGGGTCCTCTCTGGCCGGGAGGTCGGTGTCCTAATTTCGCGGGTGAAGGTGTCCCAACTTGGGACAGTACCTCATCCTGGGGGGCCTTGCCCTGGCGAGCCGCCTTGAGGTAGGCAAGCCGTCGTTTTCAGGAGGCCGCCATGACCGTGAGTGAGGTTGGTCGTGAAGGCGTGCGCCTCGTCTCGGGGCTTACCGGCGTAGCGATCTCGGTGCCCGTCGTTGCCGGATTCGTCCTGCTCGGGGCTGCCGTGCTCGTCGGTCGGTCGCTCCTCGACGTAGGGCGCAAGCTGCTCGAAGCCAAGCCGGGAGCAGAGGGGCCGCTCAAAGCTGCGTAGGAGAGGCGGCCCGGCCCGGCCGTCCCGCCGCCGGGCTACTACGAGACGACGAAGGGTGAGGATGCCGTCGTTTCTTCTGCCCGCGCGAAGAACAGTGACCGTGCCTTCTCTTCGCATCCCCTACGCAAGGAAGCCGATGGAGGTGTCCATGCCCCAACGCGGGGAGATCGTAGTCGAGCGCCTGACGGGCAACCGAGCGATGGTGATCGACGTGGTGAGCCCTGAGGAGATCACCTGCCGCTTCGGGGACGGCCGGCTGGAGGATCG
>QHVD01000487.1 GCA_003222235.1 Gemmatimonadota bacterium
GAAGAACCGCTGACGCAGTTGGCAACCCGCATCCCGAAAGAGGTTCACCGCCGGCTCAAGCTGCACTGCGTGACGCACGAGATCGCAGTGCAGGACTTCGTGGTGGAGGCGTTGAAGGAGAAGCTCGGGCGGAAGACCCGGCCGAAGAAGGGACGGGCGTAGGAAGTCGCTGGCCGCTCAACCGGCCGCCGCGTACCCGAACACCGCTTTTCAACTCAAGGAACTTCGCGAGTCCCGCCTCGCCTAGTGTCCCGCCGAGTTAATTCGCTTGCCATGCGCGTGGTAGTATGATGAACACTCGGCATGGCGGTGGCGACGAAGTTGGCGGTGGCGGCGGACGATCGCGCGCAGCTCACGACGTGGGTGCGTGCCGCAACGACCCGGCGAAGTCTCGCGGAACGAGCACGCATCATCCTGCTCAGCGCGGAGGGCTTGAGCGCCGCCGCGATAGCCGAACGGCTCGGCCTGGTGCGGCTGACGGTCTACAAGTGGCGCCAGCGGTACGTCCGGCACGGCGTCAGCGGCCTGCGCGATCGCCCACGACCGGGGCAGCCCCGACGGCTGTCGCCGGAGAAGGCACGTGACATCCTGCGCTGGACCGTCGAACGGATCCCGCATGAGGCGACGCACTGGAGCCTGCGGCTGATGGCCAAGCACGCGCGCGTGAGCCAGTGGCACGTCGCCCAGGTGTGGAAGGCGGCCGATCTGCGCCCCCATCGCCTGAAGACCTTCAAAATCAGCCGCGATCCGCAGTTCGCCGAGAAGGTGACCGACGTCGTCGGCCTCTACATGGACCCGCCGGACAACGCGGTGGTGCTCTCGGTGGATGAGAAGACGCAGATGCAGGCGCTCGACCGGACGCAGCCGATGCTGCCCTTGCGCCCCGGGCAGATCGCCCGGCGGACGCACGACTACACGCGCCACGGGACCGCCAGCCTCTACGCCGCCTTCGACGTGGCGACGGGCAAAGTCCTGGGCTCGGTGACGCGGCAGCACCGCGCCGCCGACTTCGTCCAGTTCCTCGAGAAGATCGACCGCGCGGTGCCACGGCGCCGAGCGCTTCACCTCGTGCTCGACAACAGCAGCACCCACAAGACGCCGGAGGTTACAGCGTGGCTCGCCGCTCATCCGCGCTTCACCTTGCACTTCACCCCGACGAGCGCGTCCTGGCTCAACGCCGTCGAGGGCTGGTTCGCCCAGCTCGAACGGCGTGCGGTGCGTCGGGGCTCGTTCACCAGCGTGAGTGAGCTACGCAGCGAGTTGCGGCGCTTCATCGCCGCGCACAACAAGTACGCCGCGAAACCATTCGTGTGGACCAAGCCCGCGGACGTCATTCTCAACTCGGTCGCCCGTGCCGCGCGTGCCATGCGGATTAACTCGGCGGGACACTAGCGAGACAGGTCAGGCGGCTCGGACTCGCCAGGACCGGGGCGGAGCCACCACCCTCGTCGAGGCAGAAGCGACCTTCAAGCGCGGG
>QHVD01000488.1 GCA_003222235.1 Gemmatimonadota bacterium
TGGCTCGGGTGCGTGTGACCTCCGAAATCGGCCCATTGCGGGCCGTTCTCGTGCATACCCCGGGCCGCGAGCTCGTGGCGGTGACGCCCGCGAACCGGGAAGAATACCTCTACGACGACATCGTCGATCTGGAGCTGGCGCAGCGGGAGCACCGGCACTTCGTCGCGGTGCTGGAGCGGTTCGCCGAAGTGTACGAGGTGCGCGCCCTGTTGACCGAGCTCGCCGGACGCCCGGACGTGCGGGAGTTTCTGGTCACTCGCGCCCTGGAAGTCGTTCCCTCGGACGTGTTGGCGAAGCAGCTCTCCGAGCTGCCCGGGGGGGAGTTCGTCGGGCTCATGATCGAAGGCGCGCTCGAGGAAGCCGGCCCGATCGCAAAGGCGTTGAACGAGACCGGCTACGCCCTGCCCCCGCTCCCGAACCTGTTCTTCACGCGCGACGTGGGGATCGTGATCGGGGAGCACTCGATCATCGGCTCGATGCGCCACGGGGTGCGCTGGACCGAGGAGCTCCTCATCAAGGCGCTGTTCCGCTACCATCCCTCCCTCGACAACGCCGGCATTCTCTACGACGGCTCCGAAGAGAAGCGCAACAACTACACGCTGGAGGGTGGAGACGTCCACCCGCTCCGCCCCGATCTCCTCCTGCTCGGCTTCAGCGAGCGCTCGAGCCCCGCCGCGCTCGACCTCCTCTGCGAGCTCGTGTTCGAGCACTGCGGGGTGAAGGATGTGATCGTCGTGGTCCTGCCCAGCGAGCACGCCGCGATCCATCTCGACATGATCTTCACGCAGCTCGACCGCGACCTGTGCTGCGTCTATCCGCCGCACTTCGTCGGGCCGGAGCGGCTCGCGGTGCTGCACCGGCGCAAGCGGTCGAAGGGCGTTCGGGAGATGCCGAATTTCTTCGCCGCGATGCACGCGGTGGACCAGCCGCTCGAGCCGGTGTTCGGCGGCGGCAACAGCCGCTCGCTGCAGGAGCGCGAGCAGTGGTCGTCGGCATGCAATTTCTTCGCCGTGCGCCCGGGCGTCGTCGTCACGTACGCCCGGAACGAGGCGACGCTGCTCGAGCTCGAGCGTGCGGGCTTCAGGGTCCTGCCCGCCGCGAAGCTGCCGGACGGGGAGGGGGAGCAGTGCCTGGGCGACGCCCAGCGGGCGGTCATCACGATCGAGGGGAGCGAGCTCGTGCGGGGTGGCGGCGGCCCCCGCTGCATGACCCTCCCCTTGAGGCGGGACGACCTCTGACCGGCGTCGCCGCCCTGTCCTCGTCGAGCCTCGCGAATCGGGCGCTGGCCTACCTGGAGGCCGGACCCGCCGCGAGCGCTGCGCTGGTGCGGGACGTGCTCGCGCTGCCGCGAGCGCCCCGGGGCCTGGCAGATCGGGTCGCCGCCGCGCTCCTGGCGGGCGACCCGCGGGTGACGCGGCTCAGCGACGGCCGGTGGGCGCTCGCCGGCGCGGCAGCGAGCCCACCGCTCGACGCCTGCCGCTTCGCGGTGGTGGATGTGGAAGCGACGGGGACGAGCCCGCGTCGCGGACATCGCGTCCTCGAGATCGCGGTGGCCACGATCGCGGACGGGAAGGCGAGGCTCGCGTACGAAACGCTCGTCAATCCCGAGCAGCCCATTGCGCCGCTCGTCGCGCGCCTCACGGGTATCACCGATCAACTGGTTCGAGACGCGCCTCGCTTCGACGGGATCGCCGACGTGGTCCTGGCGACGCTCGCGGGTCGGGTGTTCGTGGCGCACAACGTCCGGTTTGATTGGGCGTTCCTCGGCGCGGAGCTGCTTCGGACTCGCTCGCTCCTCTTGCAGGGGCCTAGGGCTTGCACCGTGCGGCTGGCGCGGCGGCTCCTGCCGCCGCTCGCGAGCCGCACCCTGGATGCGCTGGCGCACTACTTCGGGTTCGAGATCGTGGGGCGGCATCGCGCGGGGCCCGACGCGTTGGCCGCGGCGCGGATCTTCGCGGAGCTGCTGGACATCGCGAAACGACGGGGAGCGGTGACGCTGGCGGATCTTGGACAAATGCGGAATGCGGAATGCGGAGTGCGGAATTGAGCCGGGGAGTCCGATCCCGGACGCTGGCCTTCGGGCTGGGCCGCCGCGCGGTCCATTCCACACTCCGCATTCCGCACTCCGCATTGGGGACATTCCGCATTCCGCACTCCGCATTTGAGTGATGCCCCACACCTCCTTCACCGTTGGCCGCCTGCAATGCCACGCCCTCGAAGGCGGCATGCAGCGTCTGGACGGCGGCGCGATGTTCGGCGTCGTGCCCAAGCCGTTGTGGGAGCGGCGTATCGTCCCGGACGAGCGCAACCGGATCCCGCTCGCGCTGCGGTGCTTGCTGGTCGAGCACGACGACGGTCCGGTGCTGATCGATACCGGACTCGGCAACAAGGAAACAGCGAAGTTCAAGGACATCTACGGCGTCGAAAACGAAGGGCGAACGGGTCGCACGTGCCTCGAGGATGCGCTCGCCGAGCGCGGCTACCGGCCCGAGGACGTCCGCTGGGTGATCAACACCCACCTTCACTTCGACCACGCCGGAGGGAACACGTTCCGCGACCCGGACGGGAACGTCGCCCTGAGCTTTCCCCGGGCACGCTACGTGGTCCAGAAGGGCGAGCTCGATTTCGCCAGCCACACCAACGAGCGCACCGCGGCGAGCTACCTGGCGCCCAACTTTGCGACGGTGCCGTTCACGCTGCTCGATGGCGAAGCCGAAGTGCTCCCGGGCCTCCGCTCCGTGCCGACACCGGGCCATGTCCCGTATCACCAGTCCATCCTCGTCGAGAGCGGGGGCGAGCGGGCGTGCTTCCTCGCCGACGTGGTGCCCACGAGCGCGCACCTGCCGCTTCCCTGGATCATGGCCTACGACTTGGAGCCGCTCGTCACCCTGGAATCGAAGCGCCGATTGTACGCGCGAGCGGAGCTCGAGGGGTGGCTCTTACTTTTCGAGCACGATCCGGCGGTAGTGGGAGGCCGGTTGGGAAGGGACGGCAAGGGATTCGGTCTTGTGGACCCGCTTAACGTGGGCTAACTTAGTGCCCGCAATGTGCTAAGCGGGCGCCGCGCGCGCCTCACCCGCCGCCTCTCCGGACCAGGGGGAGTGCTCTAGGGTTCCGAGGCCTCAAGCCCACGTGTAGGGCCGCGACAACGTCGTGCCCCTACACGCGGGGGTGTGGCGGTGCGGATT
>QHVD01000379.1 GCA_003222235.1 Gemmatimonadota bacterium
ACCATTTGCACGGTGTCGAGAGATCACCTCCGCATGTGGACTTCACAGGCGCTCATGGCTGAGCCGTTTGATCGCCTCAAAGATGCCTTGGCCGACCGCTACACTCTCGAGCGCGAGCTGGGCGCCGGGGGTATGGCCACGGTCTATCTCGCGCATGACGTGCGCCACAATCGCAAGGTGGCGATCAAGGTCATGCACGCCGAGCTCGCGGCGCTCATCGGCGCCGCGCGGTTCCTGAAGGAGATCGAGACCACCGCCAACCTCCAGCACCCCCACATCCTGCCCCTGTTCGATTCGGGCCGGGTCGAGGGCACGGTCTTCTACGTCATGCCCTACGTTCAGGGCGAATCACTCCGCAGCCGGCTCACCCGGGAGACCCAGCTCCCCGTTGCCGACGCGATCCGCATCGCCGCCGAGATCGCCGCCGGGCTCGACTACGCCCACCGCCAGGGCGTGATCCACCGCGACATCAAGCCGGACAACGTTCCACGACGGCCGGGCGCTGGTGGCCGATTTCGGCATCGCGTTGGCCCAGAGCCACGGGGACGGCAGGACCCGGATGACGAAGGCGGGCGCGAGTCTTGGCACGCCCGAATACATGAGTCCCGAGCAGGCGACCGGCGAGCCGAACCTGGACCCGCGGACCGACATCTACGCGCTCGGCGTCGTCCTGTATGAAATGCTGACCGGCCAGCCGCCGTTCACGGGCCCCTCCGCCCAGGCGATCTTTGCCCGGGTCCTGTCGGAGGAGCCCCGCCCGCTCGTCGTCGAGCGCAAGACGGTCCCGCACCACATCGACGCCGCCGTCGCGCGCGCGCTCGAGAAGCTCCCCGCTGACCGCTGGCAGACGGCGGCGCAGTTCGCCGAGGCGTTGACCGGTGCGGGTGCGTCGAGCTGGACGCGAGCCCGCAGGGCACCAGCCGCGCTGAGGCGGTCCGCGATTCCATGGGCGTTGTCGGCAGCCCTCCTGCTCGCGGCGGCTTGGGTGGGCCTTCGGAACGGGCGGAGCGCGCCCCCAGCGCCGGGCCCGACCCGGTTCGATGTCGAGCTCGACCCTGGAGTGCAACCCTCTTTCACTCCGATCGTGCGCCTGAGCGCCGACGGCCGCCAGCTCTTCGTCACCGCCATGGTGGACCGGCGGGAGGAGATCCTGCGCCGTCCGCTCGACCAGATGCGGATGGAAGTGATCGAGGGCGCCGGCCAAGGGGAGCAGGGGACCGGCAACAGCCGGCCGTTCGTTTCGCCGGACGGACGGTGGGTCGCCTACGCAAAACAGGGAAAGCTCAGAAAGGTCCCGGTGGGTGGCGGGTCCGCGATCGACCTCGCCGTGGCCGATTGGGCCGGCGGAAGTTGGGGCAAGAACGGTCGGCTCGTCTACACCCGGGCCTACAACACCGGTCTCTGGATCGTGAGTGAGGGCGGGGGCGACGAGCGCATGCTCACCACGCCGGACACGGCGAAGGGCGAGCTCGGTCACTGGTGGCCGCAGATCCTGCCCGACGGCGAGCATGTGCTGTTC
Organism: Gemmatimonadota bacterium; assembly: GCA_003222235.1. Lineage (GTDB taxonomy): Bacteria > Gemmatimonadota > Gemmatimonadetes > Gemmatimonadales > GWC2-71-9 > AG12. The sequence goes on from QHVD01000379.1 coordinate 1,520, forward strand.
ACCGCATACCGAACGCCCATCGAGCGAGCCACCATCGAGGTCATCTCGATCAGCTCCGGCAGGCGGGACGTGCTGTTCACCGGGGGAGTCTTCGGCTTCTACGTGCCCACGGGGCACCTGCTGTATGCGGTGGGTGAGACCATCCGAGCCGTCCCATTCGACCTCCGCCGCCTGGTGGTGACCGGCCCCGCCCTTCCCGTCGTCGACAGCGTGGCCATGAACCCCACGGACGGCGCGGCGGCATTCGACGTGTCGGAGAATGGGACCCTAGCCTACATGCCGGTGAGCTCCTACGTCACCGAGACTGAGGTGGTGCTGGTAGACCGGCGGGGGAGCGAATCGCGCGCTCTTCCCATGACCGATCGGTACAACCACCCCCGCCTCTCACCTGAGGGGAGCCGGATCGCGGTGGACATCCGCTCGCCGAACTCCTTGGGGGACATCTGGATGTTCCAGATCGGGCGCTCGGGTGGTACGAGAGTCACTGCCGAAGGCGGCAGGGATTTCGGCGCCGAGTGGACGCCCGACGGTCGGGAGCTGATTTATAGCAGCGAGCACCCGTTCTTCGACCTCTATCGCAGAGCGGCGGACGCAAGCCGGCCCGCCGAACCGCTGCTGACCGGCGCGTACGACCGCTACACCGGCTCGGTCTCCCAGGACGGTCGCCTGTTCGCCTTCGTGCTCAGCGTCCCCGGCGGGGCGGAGCTCTGGACCGTCCGGCTACGCGGCCCGCCGACGGCGGCGCGCTATTTCGCCAACGGCTTCAACCTCGCGCATCCCACCCTGTCGCGGGATGGCCGCTGGATGGCCTACGACTCCGACGAGTCGGGTCGGGTCGAAGTGTACGTCCAGTCGTTCCCCGACCCGAACCTGAAGCGATGGAAGGTCTCGCCGGCGCACGGATCGGAGCCGCTGTGGACCCGGGACGGGGGGGAGCTGGTCTACCGGAAGGGTGACAGCGTGATGGCGGTGAGCATCGACCTGCACAATGGCCGGAGCGGCCCGCCCAGGGCCCTGTTCGGCGGGCCGTATCCCGACAGCCCCGGGTGGACCCGGCCTCGGAGCTACGACGTCTCGCGCGACGGCGAGCGGTTTCTGATGCTCAAGCTGCCGCCCCAGCGGATCCGGCCGCGGATCCATGTGGTGCTGAACTGGTTCAACGAGCTCCGGGCCAAGGTCCCGCGGTGACGCTCACTCGTACCGCAGCGACTCCACCGGATCCACCGCGGCGGCGCGGCGCGCGGGCAGGATGCCGGCGATCAGCCCCACGCCCATCAGGATCCCGACGCAGATGAGGGCGATGGGCCACGAAAGCCTGGGGCTCAGGAGGTACTGCATCGCCGGATTGTCTTCCGTGGGGATCGCGTCTACCCCGATCACAATGAGCGCCGCCGTCACGAGCCCCACAAGCCCGCCGGAAAGGACGATCGCTAGGCCCTCGAACACGAACTGCGCCATGACGTGCCGCCGGCGCGCGCCGAGCGCGAGCTTGATGCCGATCTCCTGAGTCCGCTCCTTCACCACCACGTACATGATGTTCGCGACACCGACGCCGGCGATGAGCAACGTGAAGGCGCCTACGAGGCCCATGAAGATCTGGATGCCGAGCCCGACGGCGAGGCTTTCCTTCTCGCTCTCGATGAAGTCCCACACGCCCAGGGCCCGCTCGTCCGTGGGGTCGAAGCGGTACTTCCGCCCCAACACTCGGTAGAGCTCCGCCTTCACCAGGGGCCCCCGAGACGCATCGCGCGGCTGCACGA
>QHVD01000380.1 GCA_003222235.1 Gemmatimonadota bacterium
GCGGGGAACTTCTACGTCGAGCTTGCGGGCGAGCAGGACCGCGGCCGGGTCCTCCGGATCATCAAGCAGCACGCCAAGCCCGACCAGAAGATCTTCGTCGGTGTGATCGACCCGATCAATCCGAGAATCGAGACGCCCGACGAGGTTCGCGATCGCGTCCTGGAAGCTGCCGAAGTCATCCCGCTCTCGCAGCTGGGTACGACCGACGACTGCGGATTCGCGCCGTTCGGCGACGATACGTCCACAACCCGCGACACGGCGTTCGAGAAGATCCGCGCCCGCGTGGCCGGCACGAAGCTCGCCGCGAAGGTGCTCGCCGGTCCGTGAAGCTACTTCATACCTCGAGCGCAGCGCCTGCGCGAGCCGTCCGGAGCCCATCCTCATATCGGGCCCGCAGCCTGGCAGGCGTGAAGTCCAACGTCGGGCCATCGAGCCGCTGCTGCGGATGCACCACCCGTAGCCGCACCTTCCGTCCGCCGTCGGGCATCGCTTCGGAACGGAGCAGGTCGCTGATCTGACGGACGCGCGCCAGATCCTCCGGCATCGATTCGTCGGTCAGAAGCGAGACGCACCGCCGGGCCACGGTCAGCCAGCTCTGGATCTGGGTTTCCTGCCGGCGGCGCAGCGAGTGTGTGAGGATAACCCACACCTCATCCCCGCCTGGGGCTGGGGGTCGCTCGGCGAGTGCCGCGAGCGCGTCGAGCAGGGGACTGATGCTCCGCACCCCGCCGTCCACGCCCAACTCTCGCCCGTTCCGCAACGCGACGGGGGGGAATGCCACCGGCAACGAACAGCTCGCGAGCACTGCATCCCGAAGTGCCGGGTCGTCGTTGCCCGCCGTGCGGTAGCGCCCCGTGACGAGGTCCACATAACCCACCCGGAGCTGCACCGGTGATGTAGCCACGCGGGACGGGTCGATGTGCTCCAGCAGAATCTCGCGGAGCGGGCCGGGCTCGTAGACGCCGGGGTGCCGTCCCAGGACCATTCGCACTCCGCCCAATGGCCGGCTGCGGTAGATGTCGTGATTGCCGCGCAGGCCGAACCACACGAGCGCAGGTGCTCGAGTTCTGCCTCGAGCTCGTCCTGATCGTGCGCCTGGGCGAGAGTGGCGCCGTTCACCGCCCCGGCGCTCACCCCCGCGATCAGGTCGAACCCGTAGCCCCGCTCGAGGATGAGGTGCTCGCAGGCTCCGACCTGCCACACGCCTCTGCCGCCGCCACCCGACAGCACGAGCGTCCTGCGGGGCGCTGGTGGAGCGGCCGGCGGCGCGGCCAGGTCGATTCCCGCCGCTTCACAAGTCGAGACAACTGACTCCGTCATATGACCCTCCGCGACCGGGGCCCCAAAACCCTGTTCGCTTGTTGTGGTTATGGTCCTGTCAAAGCGAGGCGAGCACGACGCTGGGACGTTGGGCAAGCACCGTGCCAGCCCGAGATGGAGGATGACCGTGTGGTTGCGGGTCACGTATGACCCAAATTGTTGCAGCGGTGCCGTCGTTGTTGACGCGCAACGCGACTGCATGGCCGTGCGTCGCTCTGGGCGTCGCCTTCCGGGTGTTTACGTTCCGCTTCCTCGCACGCCGATGGTGTTGTACTTCCTTGCTTTCGCAAACGTCATTCGGTTCTGTTAGAGCTGTTCGCGTACGAAAGCAACCGTTAACACGTGGAGGGCCGGGGGGGACATCATGGCGACGCCGCAGAAGGCGTACAAGGGCATCCCGATGGAAGGTGTGATCGCCACGTGGTATGCGAAAAACACGAATCGAGACAGACGCCGCTTCGATGCGGTGGCTCGTGCCGTGGCCGAACGTGTGCCGCCGGGCGGTCGCGTGCTCGAGGTGGCCCCCGGGCCCGGCTACCTCGCGATCGAGATCGCCCAATCGGGCCGTCAGGTGGCCGCGTTGGATATCAGCAAATCCTTCGTCAGGATGGCGTGCGAGAACGCGAGCAGGGCCGGCGTCGCCATCGACGTTCGCCACGGCAACGCCGCGGCGATGCCCTTCGCCGACGCGTCATTCGACTTGGTCGTCTGCATGGCGGCGTTCAAGAACTTCTCCGACCCGGTTGGCGCCCTCGACGAGATGCACAGAGTCCTGAAGCCAGGCGGTCAGGCGTCGATCTACGACCTCAGGAAGGACGCCGCCCTCCAGGACATCGATGCCGAAATACGTGACATGCACTTGTCGACCTGGAATGCTCTCCTGACTCGGTGGATTTTTCGGTTCGGCTTGCTGAAGAGTGCCTACACCCGTGAACAGCTCGAGCGCATGGCGGCACAGAGTCGCTTCGGCCGGTGTGAGATCACGCCGAGCGGGATCGGCCTCGAGCTGCGGCTCACAAGGAGCTGCTGACAACGAATCCTCAAGGTCCAGATTAGAGCCATTGGAAACCGACAAGTGGTCGTCTAAGTTGAAGCCCTGAACCCGCAGAAGATCAGGCCTCACACTGAGTTGCCGTGTGGGGCTTTTTCTCTGCCTACGCCCCGTGCTGTGAGTTCCGGTCGGCCTGATCCAGGTCGCAGGTGGTGCTGCACCTCGTCGGAACCCGAGTGCGAGTTCCCCCTCTCCGGAACGGAGAGGGGGCCAGGGGGTGAGGACTCACGGCTTCCGTTGCAACCCT
>QHVD01000381.1 GCA_003222235.1 Gemmatimonadota bacterium
GGCTCCCTGCTGCGGATACCTTGGCTGGGGAAGACCTCCTGGCAACTCGCGGTCCTCGATGAGGCCCAGGCCATCAAGAACCATGCGGCCAAGCAGACTCGCGCGGCGAAACAGATCGTGGCGCAGGCGCGGATCGCGCTCACCGGCACGCCGATCGAGAACCGGCTGGGTGACCTGTGGTCGATCTTCGACTTCATCAATCCCGGGCTCCTCGGTTCGGCGAAGGAGTTCACCAGCTACACGAGGCGCCTCGCCGACCGGCCGGGGAATCCCTACGGCCCGCTGCGCGACCTGGTTCGGCCGTACATCCTGCGGCGCCTCAAGACCGACAAGTCCGTGATCGCCGACCTTCCCGAGAAGACCGAGGTCAAGGCCTTCTGTCACTTGAGCCGCAAGCAGGCCGCGCTGTACCAGCAGGCCGTGAAGGAGCTGGGCGCAGAGATCGCCGGCGCCGAGGGGATCCGGCGTAAGGGGCTCGTGCTTGCGTTCCTCATGCGCTTCAAGCAGATCTGCAATCATCCCTCGCAATGGCTGGGGGATGGCGTTTGGGCCGAGGGCGACAGTGGGAAGTGGGCGCGCCTGCGTGAGCTCTGCGAGGTCATCGCCGCCAAGCAGGAGAAGGCGCTCGTCTTCACCCAGTTCCGCGAGGTGACCGCGCCCCTGGCCTCGTTCCTGGGCGGCGTGTTCGGGCGTCCCGGGCTGGTGCTGCACGGTGAGACCGAAGTGAAGAAGCGCCGGGAGCTGGTGCGGCGCTTCCAGGAGGACGAGTCGGTTCCCTTCTTCGTCCTGTCGCTCAAGGCGGGCGGCTCCGGTCTGAACCTCACCGCCGCGTCGCACGTGATCCACTTCGATCGCTGGTGGAACCCGGCGGTCGAGAACCAGGCCACCGACCGGGCGTTCCGCATCGGGCAGACGAAGAACGTCCTGGTTCACAAGTTCGTGTGCCGGGGAACCGTCGAGGAGAAGATCGACGAGCTGATCGCCTCGAAGCGGCAGCTCTCGACGGACCTGCTGGAAGGCGGCGCCGAGCTGAACCTGACGGAGTTGCAGGACGCGGAGCTGCTCAGGGTCGTGGGACTCGATCTCAACGCCGCGATGAGGGAGTGACCCCATGTGGTACGAGTGGCGAGCGTACGTTCGGGCGGCGCGGCGCCGGCGACAGGCCGAGCGCGAGCTCGGGAGGCTCAGGAAGAAGGGGCAGGCGGTGTCCCCGGTGGTGATCGAGGGCCGCGCGATTGCGCGAACGTTTTGGGGCAAGGCCTGGTGCGATAACCTGGAGCGCTACAGCGACTTCGCCAACCGGCTGCCGCGCGGCCGCACCTACGTCCGTAACGGCTCGGTGCTCGACCTCCGCATCGCGCCAGGCGACGTGCGGGCGCTGGTCAGCGGCTCGGAGATCTACCGAGTAGCCGTGAAGGTCTCGCCAGTTGCGAAGGCGCGGTGGACCTCCATCTGCCGGGACTGCGCGGGGACGATCGACTCGCTGGTCGAGCTGCTCCAGGGGCGCTTCTCCACAGGCGTCATGGAGCGCATCTGCCGGCAGCAGACGGGGCTGTTTCCCGCGCCTGCCGAGATCAACTTCTCCTGCAGTTGCCCCGACTGGGCCTCGATGTGTAAGCACGTCGCGGCCGTGCTCTACGGCATCGGCGCCCGGCTCGACGAGCAGCCCGAACTCCTCTTCAGGCTACGCAGGGTCCACGAGCAGGATCTCATCGCGAAGGCCGGCAGCGGCATTCGGTTGTCCAAAAGCGGCCCCCCAGCGGAGAAAGTTCTTCGCGGCGAGGGTTTGTCCGAGCTGTTCGGGTTGGAGTTGGCCGCGGGCGAAAGCGCCGCGGCAGAGCCGGCCCGCAGACGTTCGAAGCAGAGCCGGCGAGGCCGGCCGCGCGGCAAGGCGAAGCGCTAGGCCTGATCGGCCTCAAGGGTCTTCACGGAATGCCCAGGAGCTTGTGCGTCTGTAGGCTCAGCCGCCACTGCGGGTGCGCGAGGCAGTAGCGCACCGCGAGCTCGGTGTTCCGCGCGCGCTCCGGCCCATCCATCGGTTGCAGGAAGAAATGCCCGAACTCGAGCGTCTCAAAGCGCTCCGGCTCCGCGCCCGCCTGAGGAAACACCAGCTTGAGCTCATCCCCCGAGCGGAGCACGAGATCGGCTCCCGCCTTCGGGCTGACGCAGATCCAGTCGATGCCGGGCGGCGGGATGAGCGTCCCGTTGGTCTCGATGGCGAGCCTGAACCCGGTGTCGTGCAGCGCGGCGACGAGCGGTTGATCGAGCTGCAGCAGCGGCTCGCCCCCCGTGCAGACGACGAACGGTTGACCGCCGGTCGGTGGTGCGTGCGGCCAGGCGGCCGACACGGCCAGCGCGAGCGCGCGGGGGGAGGCGAATCTCCCGCCGCCCGGCCCGTCTGTCCCGACGAAGTCCGTGTCGCAGAACCCGCACGTGGCGCCCGGCCGATCCGGCTCGCGCCCGGACCAGAGGTTGCAGCCCGAGAATCGCAGGAACACCGCGGGCCGCCCGACGTTCGCTCCTTCCCCCTGCAGGGTGTAATAGATCTCTTTGACGGCGTAGCTCACCGTGCCGCTCGTTCCTCCTGCCGGTAGCGGATCGGATCGCGCGCGCCGGCCTCCGCGAAGCCTTTCAAGCGGAGGAGACACGCATCGCAGCGCCCGCAAGCCTCTCCCGTGGGCGAAGGATCGTAGCAGCTCGAGGTCAGGGCGTAATCGACGCCCAGGGAAAACCCCGTCTGGATGATCTGCTGCTTCGAGAGTGCGATCAGCGGCGTATGAATGCGCAGGCGCTGCCGGCCCTCGACGCCCGCCTTGGTGGCGAGGTCGGCCATGTGCTGGAACGCGGCAATGTACTCGGGCCGGCAGTCGGGGTAGCCGCTATAGTCCAGGGCGTTCACACCGACGAAGATGTCGGCTGCGCCCAACACCTCCGCCCAGGCGAGCGCGAAGGCGAGGAAGATCGTGTTGCGGGCCGGGACGTAGGTGACCGGGATGGCGCCGGCGATCTCGTCTCTCGTCCGGTCCTTGGGAACCGCGATGTCGTCCGTGAGCGCCGAGCCTCCGAACCGCCGCAGGTCCAGGTCGATGATCTCGTGGCGCGCCGCTCGGAGCGCTCCGGCGATCCGCCGGGCGGCTTCGACC
>QHVD01000382.1:0-4473 GCA_003222235.1 Gemmatimonadota bacterium
TCGGCCGGGACGCCTATCAGCGCTGGGGGATTCGAGGGGCGAGCGCCCGGAGGCCGGGGTCGTGATGATTGAGATACCGCTCAGAATCTGAACTGGCGATTTCTTTCCGTCCTTCTTGTGTACATAGATTCGTTGGAGTATCTTAGCTACTCATGGGTATCGTCCGGAGCAGGCGCAAGGCCGAGACCCGGTCCCTCCTCACCGAGGCCGGTCTGCGAGTGTTTGCCGAGCGTGGGCTCGATCTCGGCACGCTGGACGAAGTGGCGGCCACCGCCGGGTTTACGAAGGGCGCCATCTACCGCCAATTCCCGTCCAAGGGCGCCTTTTTACTTGGCCTGTTCGAGCAGTACGCCGCGGTCGCCCGGGCGGGGTCGGGTGCGCGGCAGGCGGGGTGGTTCATCCCGCTGACCCTTCAGTTTGCCGCCCACGCGACGCGCGACCCGCTCCTGCGGCGGCGCTTCGCGGTCGTGCTGGCGGAGGCGCCTGACGGGGGAACGCCGGAGGGGCAGTTGCTCATGGCGCTGAGGCGCGTCCTGCTGGTCGCTCAGCCCACCGCGCAGTAGCGTCGTCGCGCCAACGGGATATCATCGACTCCGTGAGCGACTTGCTCGAGGTGATACTCGTCGGCCTCGCGTGCTTCGTCGGCGGGTACATAGCGCTAGCGGGGCTGTTGCGGCGCATCCCGATCCCGTGGCGCCCGCAGATCCCGTTTCATAGCGACCCGATCCCCCCCGCCTGGTACGACGTTCTTGACCGAAGGGTTCCGCTCGCCCGTGACTTGGCCTCGACCGAACGGGAGCGGTTGCTGCGGCTCGCGCAGGTCTTCGTTGCGGAGAAGCACTTCGAGGGATGCGCCGGTCTTGCGGTCACCGAAGAGATGAAGATGACGATCGCGGCCGAAGCCTGTCTCCTGCTGCTCCATCTGGATGGTCCCTGTTATCCGACGTTGCGGACCGTGTTGATCTATCCTCACGCTTTCATAGCGAAGCACGTCCTCAGGGGGCAGACGGGGATCGCACAAGAGGCCATCCCCCTCCGGGGCGAATCCTGGCGGGACGGCGTGGTCGTGATTTCCTGGGACGACGTCGTCTGCGGAGCGCGGGACGCGGCCGACGGGAGCAACGTCGTGCTGCATGAATTCGCGCATCAGCTGGATCAGGAGGATGGCGCGTCCGACGGCGCGCCGTTGCTCCCGTCCACCGCGCTTCGGACGTGGGGCCGTGTCCTCGCCGCGGAGTACGAGCGACTCCGCGAGGACGCCGCCGCGGGGCGACCGTCGGTGCTCGACGCCCCAACAAAGCCGAGTTCTTCGCCGTCGCGACGGAATCGTTCTTCGAACGGCCGGTGCAGCTCGAGCGGGAGCATCCCGAGCTGTACCGGCAGCTCCAGCAGTTCTACGGGCAGGATCCCGCGCGTCGAGCTGCGCCCGACCTCGCGTCCCCGCCGTCCCCCAGCGCGCCGTGACGACCGCGCGATCACGGCTCATCGATCTGAGCCACACGATCGAGCACGGGATGGTCACCTACCCCGGCCTCCCGGCGCCCGCGATCAGCGACTGGCTTTCCCGCGACGCTTCTCGCGCCCGCTATGGCCCGGGTACGACGTTCCAGATGGGCAAGATCGACATGCTCGCCAACACGGGGACGTATATCGACGCCCCGTTTCACCGCTTCGACGACGCGAAGGACATCGCCGACTTTCCCCTGGAAGCGGTCGCCGACCTGGACGGTGTCGTGGTCCGGGCGACCGACCGTGCGGGCCGCGCCCTCGATGCGTCGTGGTTTCGCGGTCGCGAGGTGCGGGAGAGGGCTGTGCTCGTCCATACCGGATGGGACGTGCATTGGCGGACGACGCGCTACGGGTCGGGACATCCGTTTCTCACCCGTGACGCGGCCGAGCATCTCGTCGGGGCGGGAGCGACGCTCGTGGGGATCGACTCGCTCAACATCGACGACGACAAGGACGGCGCGCGCCCCGCGCACACGATTCTCCTCGGCGCGGGGATCCCCATCGTAGAGCACCTGTGCAACCTGGGCGCCCTCCCTCAGTCAGGCTTCCGGTTTTTTGCGGTGCCGGTCAAGGTGAAGGGGATGGGGAGCTTTCCGGTGAGAGCGTTCGCCGCCATCGAGGACTGACACTATCCGTACAGCATGGCGACAGCCGATTGCCATCACCGCTTCGCGCCGTTAGTTCCGAACGACGCCAGCTTACGGAAAATTCGGGTTGTTTTGCTTCTCCACGTCGGGGAGCGGGAGGCACACCTGCGTCCCGTAGGTCCCGCCGCCGGGGTAAGCGACCCCCGCCGGGGGGTTCAGCGCGACGCTGAACCGGATCATGTCCCCCAGGTGCTGCCCTTCGAGGAAGAATTCCCGGCTCCGCTGGTCGTAGAGCGCCGCCTTTACGGTGTCAGGGTCAGTGCTCGTGAACACGCCCTGGCCGCCCCGCGCGCGAAAATTGGAGATGATGCTGTCCGCCCCCACGAGGTCCCCGGCTGCGAGGTCCGCTTCGGCGATGATCAGCCGCGCCTCGTCCCTCGCGGCGAGCCGGATCGGGCTCGACGACTGCGGGTATTTGAGCTGCTGGTACAACGGAACCTTCGTGACGCTGCTGTCGCCCCGGAACGAAAGCGGGACGCGGGGGTCCGTCATGTTGATGTATGGCGCGCCAAGCGATGTAAGGGTGCTGGTCGCACTGTTCTCCTGCCACACGCGGTTGTAGCGGCGCGAGTTGATGTCGGATGCGGTCGCGTACTTCACATAGCCGGGAGCCACCTGCTGCGCGTCCGCCGCCGCGAGCGCGGGCTGCCCGAGATCGATGTGAGCCCGTGCGCGCCCCACCAGCGCCATGTTCACGATGTCCGCAGGTCCGGCCGCCTGTGCCGTCGTGATCGCGTCGCCGAACGCCGCGACGGCCAGCTTGAGCACGCTGTCCCGCGAGATCTCGCCTCCGTACACCCTTTCCCGGTTGGCGTCCAACGTGGAGACCACCATCGTGCAGAACCCCTCGCCGAGCAGCACGAGGCTGTATCCCTCGTAGGCCTGGGCCGTGGCGATCAGGCTCTCCCGACCGGGCACCTGCGCATCGGTCCAGCTCTGGAGCAGTGACAGGACGTTCAACGCGGAGAAACGTGCCGTCTGAAGCGGTGTGTACACGCCGAGCCCGATGCACGTGTTCACCGCGTAGCGGCGATCGCTCGACGCCATGGTGCGGCGGTCGTAGGGGAAGCGGTCGGCCGTCTGGGTGGCGTCGCGGAGCTCGTCCGTGATCAGCCCACCCATCACTACGTAGGCGCCCGCGGCGCATTCGAAGTCGGCGACGGCGCCGTTCACGAGCAGCTGCGCGTTTCCCGGCGTCTCGAGCCCACTCGCCGGGATATTGCTCGGGTTCTGGACCTCCAGGGCGTTATTGAAGAGGTCGCACCCGGCCGCCGCCGCGAAGAACCCGAGGACAAGGATCGTGGAGTATCTCATCGGTCGCACTCCTCAGTAGCCCACGCTGACGGTGACGATCCATTGGGCGAGCTGCGGCAAGTCGGCCTGCTCCCAGGCGCTGAAGTTTCCGCCCCGGCTCCCTCCCAGGAACATCGCCTCGGGCTCGAGGCCGGGGTACCGCGTCCAGGTGTAGAGATTCCGGCCGGCGAGCGACACGCTGGCCCGGTTCGCCCCCATGGCCCTGGTCCACGTGTTGGGCAGGGTGTAAGACACGGACACCTCGCGCAGCTTGAGGAAGCTTGCGTCGTTGATGTAGAAGTCCGGGATCCCGCCCAACCGAATCTCCGCGACGCGAATGGGGTCACCCTCTAGTGGGCGGAAGTTCTCGAGGCAGCGGATGAAGATGGTGCAGCGCACCCGGGTGTTGCCGTCGAGCTTCTTGTACCCGGTCTTGAAGTCCAGCAGGCCAAACAGCCGCACCCGACCCCACAGGGTCAAGGTCGGGCTGAACCCTCCCTCGACGCTCGGTAGAGTACGGCCGAGGTAGACGTTCGGCGCGCTGCCGCACGCGACCGTCCCGCCGTTGCCGTCGTCGCACAGCACGTTGATGGGGTTTCCCACCGCGTCGAGCTCCGCGCTCACGACTCGCCGCGCGAACCACGAGCCGACGGGGTAGCCCACATGGTGCTGCAAGAACGTGCCTGGCGACACCGACGTCACCCCGGGCAGGAGGCTCAAGATCTTGTTGCTGTTCGTGGCCACGTTGAACGTCAGGTCCACGCTCACGGGACCGCTAGCGTAGGGGCGCGCCCGCGCCAGAAGCTCGATCCCCTGGTTGAGTACCGCGCCGGCGTTGAAGTACTGCGGGGTCGGCTGGCTCGGGTACCCGATTGAGGGGGAGACCTCGCGCGACAAAATCTCGTTCACCGTCTTCTTCCGGTAATAGGTGAGCTCGATGCCGACGCGGTCGGTCAAGAACCCAGCGTCGATTCCAACCTCCAGCTCCTTGCCGCGCTCGGCCTCGAGGTTTGGGTTCCCGATG
>QHVD01000382.1:4634-6280 GCA_003222235.1 Gemmatimonadota bacterium
GAGCACCCAGCTGGCGCTCACCTTCGGGTAGTAGACCCGGCTGAAGTTCTGGCTGAAGGTGCTATGCTGGTCAGAGCGCAGCCCCGCCGTGACGAACAACCGGTCACGCCACGCAACCTGCTCCTGCCCGTATGCGCCGATGCTCTTCGTCTCCTCGAGCCCGCCGGTGTTGGTGCGTGGCCCGAATGTCGCGTCGATCGCCGACAGCCCCGGCGATGGGAAGTACAGCCCGTCGGCGAAAGTCGTGTCGGTGAGGGTGTGGTAGAACTGAATGCCGCCGGACGTATTGGAGTGGAGCGTCGGCGAGAGGTCGAAGCCCGCCGTCGCCGAGTAGTCGACGGTCGTGTTCTCGACCCTGCGGTTGGTGATCCCGATGTAGCCGCGCGCGCCGGGGTCGTCCGAGAACGTCGGGTTGGTGATGAGCGAGTCGACCCTCGCGGCATAGCTCGAGTTGTCTTCCCGCGTCCGATCGACGCCGAACGTGAGCCGGTGGGAGAACCACTTCACCGGATGGTGCTGCATCTGCACGCTTCCGGTGAAGCGGTCCAGGCCCTGACCGAAGTGGTACACCTCGTCGTACTCCGCCGGGAGGCCGCTGTGAAAGCCCAACCGGGAGGTGCCGAGGTTCAGCGGGTTCATGTAAAACGTGGTGTACATCCGACCCCGGCCTCACAGCTCACGTGGGTCGGTCCGGTGACATAACCGACATTCGCCGTCAGGGTGACCTTCTCGCTCGGCGTCACGGTGAGGTTGGCGCGGCCGGTCGTGTGGCGGAAATCGTTGCTTGGCTCTGCGCCGCCCTGCAGCTCGGTCCCGCCGGCCACGTAGTATTGCACGGCGCTCGACCCGCCGCTCACGCTCGCCTCGTAGCTCGCGACGTGCCCCGTGCGGAAGATGTCGCCGACCTGGGCCTCGAGATCCGCAAGCTTGATCTGCAGGAGCTTCCCCGTTGAGTCCACCTGATAGTTGGTCGGGAACCGCCCGTCGGGGTTGCTGAAATAGTTCACGCCCTGACGGACGGTGAAGTTCCAGCGCGCGGGGCCCGAGTCGCCACGCTTCGTAATGATCTGGATGACGCCGTTCGAGGCCTCGGTCCCGTACAAGGTCGCGGCGGCCGGGCCCTTCAGGATCTCGACGCTCTGGATGTCGTCGGGGTTGAAGTCGTTGAACCGCGAGATGGAGCTCGAGCCGAAGTCCTGGTTCTGCGGCCCCGTGGCGAAGTCGGCGTCCACCCGCACGCCGTCCACGTAGACCAGGGGCTGGTTACCGAGCGAGAAGCTCGAGGCCCCGCGGATCCGGATGCGCGAGCCGGTGCCGACGGCGCCGGTCGCCGGTTGGATCAGCACCCCCGCGGCCCGGCCGTTGACGAGGTCCTGGAAGCTGTTGATGGGGGCGGTCTGACTGACGGTCGCGGCGTCGATGCGGGAGACCGCGTTTCCGATCTCCCGCTGCGCCGTGGCCGCCGACGTGCCGGTCACGACGAGCCCCTCGAGCTCGAGCGCCTTTTCCTCGAGCGCAATCCGGACGTTCAAGTCGCCCACGTTGACCGTGTCCTGCGCGGCGCGGAACTGGATGCGCCGGATCGCGAGGACGACGGTCGTCCCCGGGACGTCGCTGAACCGGAATCGGCCACCCGCGTCGGTGAG
>QHVD01000383.1 GCA_003222235.1 Gemmatimonadota bacterium
ATCTCGCCCAGGCGTTCGGGGATGCGGTCCAACGCGACCTCGGCGGGGAGGGTGGGTGGCGGCCCGATCAGCGCCGGGTCGCCTGCTCCACGCGCTTGGCGAGCAGGCTGAGCAGGGCGATGTACTCCAGGGCGAGTTCGGGCGAGTCGTCCGACAGGGCGTGGGCGCGGGGGTTCCGCAGCGCGAGGACGGCACCCTCGAAGAGGTGCATCATCCCTTCCTGCTCGTCGCGGTCGGTCTGATCGGTGAGGTCGTTGAAGGCGAGAATGGGCGCGTTCGGGGAGAAGACTTCCCGCATGAGCTTGGCCCCATCGAGGTCGTGGCGACGGGACTTCTCCTTGACGAAGTTGACCAGCGCGACGGAGGCGTCGAGGACCGCGTTGCGGTAGTGGCCATCACGGTAGAGGTCGGCACAGACCGCGCCGATCCTTGGGTGGAGATCGAGGCCCTGGAAGGCGGCGCGGACCCGGGTGGTGGTGTCGTGGCCGAGGTCGGCGCGCTTCTCGTCCAACGTCTTGACAAGGCCCTCCAGCATCTTGACGGTTTGGGGAATGCCATCAGCAAAGAACTGTTGGTAATCGGGCCACCACCCCGGGCGTTCCACGAGCCCGTCTCGTGCCATATCCGATGGTACTGGTGGGCGCGGTACTCGGGTGAGTTCGGCCCGAAGATTTCCAGGATCGTGTTGCGGATCACCTGTTCGGCGTTCAGCCTGGCTTGGTCGTCATAACGGACACGTTGAGGGTCCAGCGCGTTGACCTCTTCGATGCGCCGCCTGAGCTTCCTGATGCCCTGCTCGATCTCGTCGGTCGTGAACTGCTTGATCTCGGGCGGGGGTGGATGGGATTGGCGGCGAGGAGCCATGATCCGCCACCATGGGTCGATTGGGGCCGAGCTTCAAGAGCGGAGGTTGGGACTGACCACGGGATGGTCGCCAGGGATGCGTAGAACGCCCGTGGGGGTTTGGCACAACAGCTGTAATCCGGGGACCGTGACGGAGAGCCTCGCCGCGCCTCGGCTCCGCACCAGCAAGGCGAGCTACCTGATGCCCGTCTTGCGGCAGAACTCGGGGTGCGCCCGCTTCCACCGCTCGTGCTCCGGGCTGGTCACGTTGGCGAGGTGGGTCGCGGCGGATGAGCACGGTTCGTACTCAGGGTCGGTGAAGCCGCTCGCGAAGTAGGCGGAACCCCAGCCTGCCAGGACCCACGGCGTGAACGCGAGGACGATGCCGCCACATCCGTCGCGCTCAGTTCAAGGCTCCCGCTCCTTCGCCCGGCACTCCTCGCACCTGGGCTTCACGGGTTCGCGCTTCTTCGCCGCCCGCATGACCGCCTGCGCCACCCCGAGGTGGCGGCGACAGAATGGCCGGTGGCAGACGGTGCAGAGGCCGCCTTCAGACGGCGAGAATGGACCCCCGCACTTGGCGCAGATGAAGGGGATGATGGCGCGTTGCACGGGGAGGGTCCCTCGACGGGTCGAGTCCTACCGCAGGGCGGGTAGTGGGTCAGTTTGACCCTTGACGACCCGCGTCCCGGTATCCCCTGACGTACGCGACCACGAAAAGGATCCCGCAAACGGCCACGGAGGCGTCCATCCACCGATCAGTGAAGATCTTCGCTCGGCTGATGATCACCATGACAACTGCGAGCACGATCGCGGGCGTCTGAAACCACACGAATCGCCGCTGTGCCCGAGTCATCGCCGGCCTTCCGCCTTTAGATGACTCATCTCATACTGCCACCATGCCTACGCGCGCAAGCAAGGGGCGGCGGAAGCTGCCCATGGACGGCACGACTTGCTAACGAGTCCGCGTCTACTATGGTGCCTGGCCGCCCGTGCCGCTCGTCGCCACGAGTGCGCAGCGCCGCGAGGACATGCTGGAGGCCGCCCAGATCGCGGACGAGGAGGAGTGCGTCCTCCGCGATCACCTCTTGGCCGTCCACCCGAAGACGGTGCAGCCCGAGACGCGCGGGGTGTTGCTCAAGCCCTTCGTCGTTATCGAGCCCCCCGGCGGCAGCATTGGGAGGACGACAGCGTAACTTCTCACCGGGCGGCGAGGAGCGCTCGACCCTGCCTTCCGATGCGGGGGCTACCGACTTGTGACCCATGAGGTCCGCCGGCACCATCGAAGCATGACACATCGCCTGCGGCGCTTCGCCCGTGTCCTCTTGGTCGCCGTCCCGAGTTTCATGGCAGGCGCGCTCCTAACGGCATATCTCGCCGCCGACGCCAGCCACCTCTTCTTCCAGGGGCTCCGCATCGAATATGGCAGCGATGAGGAGATCGCCGCCGTCTGCGCCCAACATCGGGGCGACGTTCACGAGGCTGTGAGGCACTATGCCAACGTCGTCTCCACCTATGCCGCCGACGCCTGGTGGCAGACGAGAGCCAAGGAGGACCGCTGGCCGCTCGCGTTTCCTCTCGCCGCGATTCTCCTGCGTCATATGTGGGAGGCCGAGGTCATCGACGGTCGTTTACCGCGCATCGAGGCTCTGTATCGCGTCCACCTCGCGAATGCCCTCAAGGAGGAAGGGGAGACGGTGCGGGCCGCGCGGCAGTTGGATCGCGCGGCGCGGCTGCTCGGACCGAATGGAGAATCGCAGGTCGAAGCAGCCCTCCGCGAGAACCTAGACGAAAGTCCCCTCCTGGCCTTCTGCCGATCTTCGTCAACTCCATGAAGCGGGTCGCGTCGGAGCTTCGGGAGTCACGGGTCGAGCCCGTCGCCACCGCCAGCGGGGTCCTCGTTGGACAGGCCCTTTCGCCGGGTCACGAGCACGCCAGGAGGTAGCGGGAAGAGGCCGCAAAGGACCCGCAGACGGTTTCTGAAACGGGAGCAGGGGCAACGGGGTCAGACGGGCGGCGTGGAGGGCTTAGAACGCCGACGTTGCATGTGCCATGCTCCCGCCGGCTCGGTGGAAGCGAGGGCGAGCTACTCGATGCGAACCCGCCGGCAGAGCCCTTTGGTGCGCCGGCTTCCACCGCTGGGGCTCCGGGCTGGCGAGGTGGGGGACACGGGATGAGCTTGTGCGCGAAGAAAAAAGGTACCGTTTTTCCGAGGCGCGGATGGAACCCTCCACCTTTGACACCCACAACTGTGAACGCATCCAGGCGAGGGGCTTCGCTACCGCGAAGGACTTGGCCGACATCGGACCCGGTTTCTGGTCGTTCCGGTT
>QHVD01000145.1 GCA_003222235.1 Gemmatimonadota bacterium
CAGGTCGAGCAGTTGTCGCGCCGCCTCGGGGAGGTAGACGAGCGACTCGTCACCCTGCACACGGAGCTCGAGGGACACGAGCTGGAGCGCGTCGGGCTGGACGAGCAGCTCGGCGCGGAGCGTGCGCATCTCGCCGAGCTCGAGGCGCAGCAGGAAGCAGCCCGAGAGCAACGGGTGCAGTGGCAAGTCGAGGCCGCGCAGGTCGAGGCGCGGCTGGCGGCGGCCCGCGAGCGGGCGGCGCGCGCCGCCGCCGACGCCGGCCAAGCGCGTCGTCAGGGGATCGCCCTCGCCGAAGAAATGGCGACGCTCGACCGCGAGACGGCGGCCCTCGAGACGCAAGCGTCGCAGTGGGAGGACGCCGTCCAGGAGCGCAGGCACGCCCTGGGCGCTCTCCAGGCCGCCGCGGAGGGGGCCGGGACCGAGGTGCAGGAAGCCGATGGCCGCCTCGTGGAGGCCGAGGCAGCGCTCGACGAGGCCCGCAAGGGGCTCGACGCGCTCGGCGCCGATGAGCACAAGCTCGAGCTCGAGCGGACGGAGATCCTCGGGCGCAAGCGGGGCCTCGTGGACCGGGTGGAGACCGAGTGGCGGAAGCCCCTCGACCAGCTGCTGGCGGAGGCTCCGGAGGTAGCCGGCGACATCCCCTGGTTGCGCCAGGAGAACGAGCGGCTCCGGACGGCGATCGACGCGGTCGGCCCGGTCAACGCCCTGGCCGTGGAGGAGCACGCCGAGGAAGTGAAGCGCCTCGAGTTCCTCAGCACCCAGCGCGACGACCTCCTCGCCGCGCGCCAGTCGCTCCAGCAGGCGGCGCGGGAGATCGACCAAACGGCGAAGGCGATGTTCCTCGAGTCGTTCGGCAAGGTGCGCGAGAATTTCCGGACGGTGTTCCAGACGCTGTTCGGCGGGGGCGAATGCGACGTCCGGCTCGCCAACGAGGACGATCCCCTGGGGAGCGAGATCGAGATCCACGCGGCCCCCCACGGCAAGCGCACCCAGCGCATTCACCTTCTCTCCTCGGGGGAGCGCACGCTCGTCGCCGTCTCGCTGCTCTTCGCCATCTTCCTGGCGAAGCCCAGCCCGTTCTGCCTGCTCGACGAGGTGGATGCGCCGCTCGACGACTCCAACGTGGGCCGCTACGTCCGGCTGCTGGCGGAGTTCAAGGACCAGACACAGTTCGTTGTCATCACCCACAATCCGCGCACGATGCAGGCAGCCGACGCCGTCTACGGGGTAACGATGCAGGAGCCCGGCGTCTCCACCATCGTGGGCGTGCGCCTCGGCCAGGTGGAAGCGGTCTAACCCGCGTGCGCCCATCCTAGGCAAATCGTTTTCCTCGAGGAAGGAGCGACTGGCACCATGCAGTTGGTCACCGTGGGAACGGGCACGGTCGCGCCGTCGGCCACACGCACCGCGGCGTGCAACTGGGTGAGTCACGGCCGCCTGAAGATCCTGTTGGACTGCGGGGCGGGCGCGCTGCATCGCCTGGCTCAGTTCGACCTGCCGTGGCAGCAGGTCACGCATGTGGTGCTGTCGCACTTCCATCCCGACCACTGGGGTGAGTTGCCGATGCTCGTGTACGCCCTGAAGTACATCGCCACCCCGCCGCGCTCAGAGCCGCTCGTCATCCTCGGACCCCCGGGCGTGGTTCGGCTGCTGCGGACGATCGCCCAGGGCTACGGGCCCTGGCTCCTCGACCCAGGGTTCCCCCTCGGCATCCTCGACGTCCAGCAGGGCGAGTCGTTCCCGCTCGATGCCGACGTGAACCTCGAGACCTTTCGCGTGCCGCACACGCCGGAGAGCGTGGCGCTCGGCATCGCCACCCCCGAAGGACGGCTCGTCTACACCGGGGACACCGGCTTCTCGAGCGACCTGGCGCACTGGGCGAAAGGGGCCGACCTGCTGCTCGCCGAGTGCTCCCTGCCCCAGTCACTGGCGATGGACATCCACCTCACGCCGGAGCAGGCAGGCGATCTCGCCCAGGAAGCTGGCGCGCGTCGCCTCGTCTTGACGCACTTTTCTCCCCCGGTAGAAACTTCGGATCCGGCGCGAGCAGCCGGCACGCGCTTCGGCGGGCCGGTCACCGCGGCGCGAGACGGAGATCGTTTCACCATCGGAGGGACCTCGCAGTGCTGATCGTGATGCGGCGCGGCGCCACGGACGCCGAGATCCAGCGCGTCGTCGCGGTGATCGAGGAAATGGGCTACAAGGCCCGCCCCATGCCCGGCGCCCAGCGCACCGCCGTCGGCCTGATGGGGAACGACGGCAGCGTGGACGCATCGCGTCTGGAAGCGCTGCCGGGGGTGCAGGACGTCATCCACGTCTCCAAGCCCTACAAGCAGGTGAGCCGCGAGTGGCAGGGTGAGAACACCGTGGTTCGCCTCCCGGGCGGCGTCACATTCGGCGGCGCCGAGGTCGCGGCCATCGCGGGGCCGTGCTCCGTCGAGACCGAGGGCCAGATCCTCGAGGCGGCCCGCCAGGTGAAGGAGGGAGGCGCCGTGATCCTCCGCGGCGGCGCCTGGAAGCCCCGCACCTCGCCCTATTCGTTCCAGGGCCTGGGGAGACCCGGATTGAGGCTTCTGGCCAAAGCGCGCGAAGAGACGGGCCTCCTGATCTGCACGGAGGCGATGGACCCCGAAAGCGTGGGGCCCGTAGGGGAAGTCGCGGACATCATCCAGATCGGCGCGCGCAACATGCAGAACTTCTCGCTCCTCAAGGCGGCCGGCCGCGCCGGGAAGCCGGTGCTCCTGAAGCGCGGCCTGTCGGCGACGATCGAGGAGCTCCTCCTGTCCGCCGAGTACCTCCTGGCCGAGGGGAACCACGACGTGATTCTGTGCGAGCGCGGCATCCGCGGCTTCGACACGGCGACCCGCAACCTCTTCGACCTCACGGCCATCCCGGTGGTGCACAAGCTCTCGCACCTGCCGATCATCGCCGACCCGTCGCATGGTACCGGGCTGCGCGACAAGGTGATCCCCATGGCCCGCGCCGCGGTAGCCGCGGGCGCCGACGGGATCATGGTCGAAGTGCACCCGCATCCCGACCAGGCGCTCTCGGACGGCGCGCAATCGCTCTTCCCCGATCAGTTCGCCCAGCTGATGAGGGAGATCCGGGTGATCGCGGAAGTCATCGGCCGGCGGATAGCCGAGCCGGCGTCGGTGGGCGCGTGAGTCAAGTGCGGAGTGCGGAGTGGGGAGTGCGGAGTATATCGCTCGGGGTTCGAACCCCGACGCCCGCGCTCGTGCACGACATGCGTCCGACCAATTCCGCATTCCGCATTCCGCATTCCGCACTCTGTGCAATACTGCTCTTCGCAAGGCTCCCGACGCAGGACCCCTGGCCCGTCCTCGACCACGCCAGCCAGACGTACCAGACGATCCGCACGCTCTCGGCGCAGTTCGTGCAAATCATCGAGAATCCGATGATCGGCGCACCGGACACCACGCGGGGCAAGCTGTACCAGATGCGGCCCAGCCGCTTTGCCATGCGGTTCACCGAGCCCAAGGGAGACCGCATCGTGGCCGACGGCCGGTACCTCTGGCTGTACACGCCGAGCACGGCGCCGGGTCAGGTGATCCGCTCGCGAATCCCCGAGGTCGGCACCACGGGCCCGAACCTCATCGGGCAATTCGTCGAGCGGCCGCGCGAGCGCTATCGCGCCCGTTACGTCCGTGTCGACTCCCTGCCGGACGGGATGGCGGACGCGGTCGCGCTCGTGCCGACGGAGGCGGGGCAGCCCTACACAGAGGCGGTGCTCTGGGTGGGACGGAACGACGGATTGGTCCGGCGCCTGGAGATCAGCGAAGCCGCCGGGCAGCGCCGCACCGTGATCCTCACGCATCCGAAGGTCAACGGCGGCGCGCCCGGCCGCGAGTTCACGTTCGCGCCCCCTGCCGGAGTACGGGTGGTGGATCAGTAGCGAGGGCGTCGGCGACCGCCAGCGCCGTCGTTTCGTCCATCCCCTGCTCGCGGGCCAGCTCGAGGGCTGCGCGCCCCAGCGCGCGATAAAGCAGCGCGTCGTCTCGACTCAGGCGTTCGATGTGCCGGCGGAGAGTTGCGGTGTCGCCGCGCGCGACAGGCCCTGTCAGCGCGGCCAGCGGCCCCTGCCCGGTGAGGTTGTCGAAGGTCCCCGCCACCAGCGGTCGCAGGGCCTGCCATGCCTCCGCATCGCTGAGTCCCGCGAGACGGAGTAGGCGCTGGGCTACGGCCTCAACTACCACGAAATAGTTCGATGCGAACACCGCCCCCGCGTGGTAGATCGGCTTCGCCTCCGAGGGGATGTGGAACGGCCGCAGACCGAGCGCCCGCGCGAGGCCCTCCGCCGCCTGCACCGCGCGCGGCATCCCTTCCACGGCAGCCCAGGCGCCCTTCAGGCGCTCGGGCGCGCGCTCGGCCGCGGCGATGGTTTGCAGCGGGTGGAGCGAGCCCAGCGCGGCGCGGGAGGAGAGCAGCGGGGCCAGGGCTTCCTGGCCCTGCGCGCCGGAGAGATGCAGCACCACTTGGTCCGGCCGCACCGCCCCAGTCCGCGCGAGCGACTCGGCGAGGAAGCGGATGGCGTCGTCCCGCACGGCGAGAATGACGACGCCCGCCTGGGCGATCCAGGCGGGCGGCGGGGAGTCGGCAGGCCCGACGGTGAGCGTGAGCGGCTCGGGGACCGCCTTCTTCCGGCGGCCGTACAACAGCACTTCGTGGCCCGCGAGGGCGAGCGCCAGCGCGAGGCCCACGCCGGCGCGGCCGGGGCCGATGATGCCGACCGTGGGCCTGTCGTTGAGCCGCTCGCCGCCCACCTAGTTCCGGGGGCTCGCGGAGGCCTGCGCCGCCGCAAGCGCGAGCAGGTCTTCCGGCGAACGGGCGCGGTGCGCCAGCGCTACCGCAGTCTGGACCTGGCGGTCCATCGTCATCCGCCGACGGACTTCCACGGGCCGTCCGAAGACGTAGCGCGCGATCTCGTAGCCGAGCTCTTGGGCGATCAGGGGGCGCGCGCCTGCCACGAGACTGTCCGGAATCGTCACTTTCCGCGCGCGCAGCCGGCGGAGCACGTCGTCAACCATCTCCTGCGTGACCGAGAAGTTTGGATCGGTCATGCGACCCAAAGCCTTCGCCTCCAGCGCATACGTCGAGCGCACGTCCCAGTACGTCGGGATGTTGCTCCCCAGCGATTTCATGAAGTTGCGCTCTGCCGTCGTGAAGGTGTCGGGACTGATGAACAGGTCAGGCCTGATCCCCCCGCCACCGACCACGACGCGCCCGTGATCGGTGTGGAAGATCAACGTGGAATCGGGCTGCGTCGTGTCGCGGCCTTCCTCCGCGGCGACGACCTGCGCCTCCTGGTCCGCCTCGCTCTTGCTCTTGCGCTGGATGGTGCGCCCGCTCGGCGTGTACCAGCGGGCCGTGGTCAGCTTCAGCGCCGCCTCCGGCGTGAGCTGCCACAGCGACTGCACCAGCCCCTTACCGAACGTCGGCGTCCCGACGACCAGTGCGCGGTCGTGGTCCTGGAGCGCGCCGGTAATGATCTCGGCGGCGCTCGCGGTGCCGCCGTTCACGAGCACGACCACCGGCAGGTTCGGCCAAAGCTGGGGCTTGGCATCCTTGAACGTACGGGTCGTGTTGGGCGCCCGGCCGCGCGTGGCCACGACGTCCTCTCCCGGATCGAGGAACAGCTCGCTCACCGCCACGCCCTGGTCCAGCAACCCGCCGGGGTTGCCGCGCAGGTCGAGGAGCAGCGACTTCATCCCCTTCTTGAGCAGGCCCGCGATCGCGTCGCTGAGATCCTGCGTCGAGGTCTCGCTCACCGGGTTCAACTGCACGTAGCCGACTCTGTCGTCCAGCATCATCGCGACCGGCACCGACCGGATGTGGATCGTCGCGCGCGTCATCTTGAACGTGAGGGGCTGCTCTACACCGACCCGGCGCACCCTGAGCTCCACCGGCGTGCCCGGCTGACCGCGCAGCTCCTTCACAGCCTGGTCGTTCTTCCAACCCTCGGTCGAGCGGCCGTCGAGCACGACGATCCGATCGCCGGACTGGATGCCGGCGCGCTCGGCGGGCGTGTCGGGGAGGGGCGCCACGACGGTGATCCAGCCGTCGCGCACGTCGATCTGGATGCCCAGCCCGCCGTAGTTCCCGGTCGTCGCCTCCGAGAGGGCGCGGAAGTCGTCGCGCTTCAGGAACACGGAGTACGGGTCGTGGAGCTGGTCGAGCATGCCATCGATCGCCATCTGATAGAGCTGCCGCTCGTCGAGCGAGTCCACGTAGTAGTCGGCCACATGGGCCAGCACGTCCTCGAACAAGCGCGCCTGCTGGTAGACGGATCCGGCAGGGGCGGCCTCACGTTGCAACAACCAGCCGCCCGTAACGAGCGCGAGGCCGGTCACAACGGCGACGGTCAGGATCTTGCGGAGCTTCATGAAACGCCTCGTGTTGAGAGTGCGGTCGCCACCGTGACTTCGCGCCACGCGGCTTGCTGCACGGCCTTCCTGGACTGGGTGGCGTCGACGTGAACGATGCCGGGCCCGGCGGCGTTGCGGTACGCCTCCACCACCCGCCCGTGAAACGCATCGTCCCGGCGCTCGAACCGGTCCTGCGCCTTGCCCGCGAGGCGCTGCCGCTGGCGCCCCACCTCCACCGGCACGTCGAGCACCAGAGTAACGTCCGGCACGAGGCCGCCGGTGGCGAGCCGGGTGGCCCGGGCCACGTCTTCACCCGGCAACCCCCCGCCCGCGACCTGGTAGGCCATGGTCGAGAGGTCGAAGCGGTCGGCGACTACGACGTGCCCCGCCTCGAGCGCCGGCCGGATGACCTGATGCACGAGATCCCCCCGCGCGGCGAGGATCAGGAACAGCTCGGCCACCGGCGCCATCTCGTGCGGGAACTTGAGCGCCACCCTGCGCGCCGCCTCCGCCACGGGCGTGCCGCCCGGTTCCCGCACCGCCACGACTTCCCGCCCATCCCGGACGAGCCGCGCGGCGAGCCAGCGCACCAGGGTGGACTTCCCCGCTCCCTCAGGGCCTTCGACGACGATGAACAGGCCAGCCGCGCCACCGGACGCCGTCATCCGAGCGTGATGATCGGGCTCGCGGCCCCCTGCTTCAACCCCTCGTAGATGCGCGCGTTCACCTTCGCCATCAGCTTCTCGAAGTTCGCCTGCGCGGCCACGACTTGCTGATACACCTGATGAGACTGAACGCCTTGGAGTGCGCGGTCGTAGCGCTCGACCTGGTCTTTCGCGGGCTCCCGGCCTTCGTGGGCGGCGCGCTCGATGTCCTGCGCGATGCGCTCCACGTCGGCGAGGAGCTGGCGGCACGTCGCATCCTCCCGCAGCCGTTCGCTGGCCCGGAGCAGCGCCTTGTACTCCTCACTCTGGCCCAGCAGCCGTCCCAGTTCCTGAGCCTTCTGGTCGATCACGCTTCCTCCTCAGCAAAAGCCAGCAAGTACCGCGGCCGGCCGAAGATGTCCTCGTAAATGGCCGCACCAAACCAGCCTTGCTCACGCGCCAGCGAGCGCATCCGCTCCGCTCGCCGCGCGTCGATCTCGATGGCCAGGAGCCCCCCGGGTTCGAGCAGCCGCGCCGCTCCCGCGAGCAGCGCCCGCGTCGCGTCGATCCCGCCGGCGCCCGAAGCGAGCGCCTCGCGGGGCTCGAACAACCGCACCGCCGGGTCGAGCGCGGCGTACTCGCCGTCGGTCACGTAGGGCGGGTTGGCAACGATCGCCCGGTAGCGCTCGCCGGCGAGTGGCGCGAGAAGGTCACCCTCCCGCACCTCCACGGGCACCGGCGGACGCACGAGGTCCACGTTCTCACGGGCAAGCGCCGCCGCCTCGGGCGAACGTTCCGTCGCGATCACGCGCTCGAAATGCCCCTCCACGGCGAGCGAGAGCGCGATGCAGCCGCACCCCGTGCCCACGTCCGCCGCTACCCCACCCCCCCCGACACCCCGTTCCACGTTCCACGTCCCACGTGGCACGCGGCGCGTCCAGTCCAGCACCAACTGGACCAGGCCCTCCGTCTCGGGGCGGGGAATCAAGGCGCGCCGGTCGAGGCGCAGCTCGAGCCGGCGGAAGCTCGCGCGGCCGACCGCGTACGCAAACGGGACGCCGCTCGCACGTCGGTCCGCCGCCACGCGGAACCGCTCCGCCAGCGCCGCATCGGGCTCCCGCTCGCGTCCCAGCCAGACGTCGCCAGGGCTCACACCGGGGCCGGCCACGGCGGCCCAGAGCGCCGTCGCCTCGCGACGCGCGTCCGCCACACCGGAGCGCTGCAGGCGCCCGGCAGCTTCCGCCAGCACGTCCGCGATCGAACAGCGCCCCGCCGCCTGCTCACGCACTGAGGCGTTCCTTCTCCCCCGCCAGCCGCAGTGCGTTGATCAGCTCGTCCAGGTCCCCGTCGACCACATTAGAAAGGTTGTGAACCGTGTGGTGGATGCGGTGATCTGTGACCCGATTCTGGGGAAAGTTGTACGTCCGGATCTTGGCCGAGCGGTCGCCGGTGCCAACCTGGGCCCGCCGCTCCCGCGCCCGCGCGGCCTCCTGCTCGGCGAGGATGCGGTCAAGCAGCCGAGCCCGCAGGATCTCGAGTGCCTTTATCTTGTTCTGGAGCTGGGACTTCTGGTCCTGGCACTGAACCACGAGATTGGTCGGGAGGTGGGTGACCCGCACCGCGCTGTCCGTGGTGTTGACGCTCTGGCCACCCGGGCCCGAGGAGCGGAACACATCGATCCGCAGGTCCTTCTCCTCGATCTTGACGTCGACCTCTTGCGCCTCGGGGAGCACCGCCACCGTGGCGGCGGAGGTGTGGATCCTGCCCTGCGCTTCCGTCACCGGCACGCGCTGCACGCGATGCACGCCTGACTCGTACCGCAGTGTGCCGTAGGCGCCGGGGCCCCGGGCTGCGAAGATCGCCTCCTTCAGTCCCCCCAAATTTCCCTCGGAGAGGGACACGACCTCGACTTTCCACCCTTTCCGCTCGCAGTAGCGCGTGTACATGCGGAACAGAACGGCGGCGAACAGCGCCGCCTCATCCCCACCGGTCCCGGCACGGATTTCGACGATCGCGTCGCGGTCGTCCATCGGATCCGCGGGCGCGAGCAGCGCGGCGAGCTGGCGCTCGCAGCGCTCCACCTCCGGGCGCAGCCGCTCCACGTCGATGCGGGCGAGCTGCGCCAACTCTGGGTCCTTATCTTGCAGGACTTCGCGCGCCTCCACCAACTCCTTTTGGAGACGGGCGAGGCGGGCGTTGGTCTGACGGATTTGCTCGAGACGCGCATGCTCGCGGCCGAGCTGTCTCAGCTTGGCCGGGTTCCGCGCGGTCTCGGGGTCGGCCAACTCGCGGGCGACCTCCTCCGCCCGTGCGAGCGCCTGGCGGAGTCGGGCCTCCATGACTCAGCGGGGGGTCTTCTCCGTCCCGTACTTCCGGCGGAACCGCTCGACGCGCCCCGCCGTATCCATCAGCTTCTGCTTGCCGGTGAAATACGGGTGGCATTTGGCGCAGATCTCCACGTGAATCACGGGGACCGTGGACCGCGTCACGAAGCTATTTCCGCAGGCGCACTGCACGCTGGCCCGCTGATAGGTAGGATGAATTCCAGGTTTCACCGCTCACTTCCCCTGCCGAGGTCAAGATCGCCCGAAACGTCGAAATATAGCTGGGACCGCAACTTGCCAGCAAGCCACTCGGCCTCAAACGAATTGACACCGAGCACGCTACTACGTAAGCTTGCGCACCTCCCTCTGAGCTCTAGGAAACGCGAGCGTGTCTGTTACGGCCATTCTCCAGCAGGTTCCGCTGTTCAGCCAGTTGGCCCCCATGGAGCTTGAGCGCGTGGCGGAGATCACCCGCGAGCGTAGCTATCCCCGCAACTCCGTCATTCTCTTCGAAGACGACCCGGGCGACGCCCTCTACGTCGTCGCCCAGGGGCAAGTCAAGGTGGTGCTCATCGGAGAGGATGGCCGCGAGGTCATCCTTTCGGTGCTCGGGGAAGGGGACTTTTTCGGCGAGATGTCCCTCATCGATGAGGAGCCGCGCTCGGCGCATGTGATCGCGATGGAGGATTCGAACCTGCTCGTGATCCGGCGCGAGGACTTCCAGGCCATCCTGCAGCAGTCCCCCGGCATTGCCCTGGCGCTGCTCCGGGAGCTGTCGCGCCGGCTGCGGCGGGTGGACGAGAAGGTCGGCAGCCTCGTGCTCCTCGACGTCAACGGGCGCGTTGCGCAGCTCCTGCTCGACCTCGCCGACGAGGCCGGCTCGGACCGCATCACCCGCCGCCTCACCCACCACACCATCGCCCAGATGATCGGCTCGAGCCGCGAGACAGTGAGCCGCACGATGCGCGAGCTGGTCGAGAAGGGCTACATCGAGATCAGCCGCCGCGAGATCCTGATCCGAGACCGAGCCGCGCTGGAGGCGTCCGCCGGACGGTCGTGAGGTGCGTCACGACCGACCGGTGAGGCGGCGGCTTGCTCTACGTGCTGAATTTTCCATAGCTTAGCTCCGGGTACCGCGTGCCGAGAGGGATGGCCTGCACGGTGACGTTCTGGGGGACCCGGGGCTCGATTCCGACCCCTGGCCCCCACACGGCGCGCTACGGCGGGAACACGCCATGCGTCGCGGTGGCGGGCGCCGACGGAGAACTGCTCGTCCTCGACGCCGGCACCGGCATTCGGGCGCTCGGGGTGCAGCTCGTCGAGCAGAAGAACGGCTCGGTGCAGGCGGAGATCCTGTTGTCGCACGCGCACTGGGATCACATCCAAGGGTTGCCGCACTTCAAGCCGTTCTTCGCGCCGGGCAACACCGTGCGGATCTGGGGCGCCCGGCAAGGGACGACGTCGCTCGAGGCGATCCTGCGCCAGCAGATGGACCCGGCGGTGTTTCCGGTGCCGCTCGACGCGCTCTCGGCTCGGCTGACGGTGCAGCACATCGAGCCGGGGGAGTTCACCGTGGGCGCGTTTCGGGTGCGGGCGATCAAGCTGCGTCACCCTGGCACCACGCTCGGGTACCGGCTCACGCCCTCGGCCGGAGGGCCAAGCCTCGCGTACGTGACGGACAACGAGCTCGGGTCGGGCGGCCATTACGACATTCCCGCCCCCTGGCGGCGGCACCTGGTGGCGTTCCTCGCGGATGCGGACCCCCTGCTCCACGACGCGATGAGAGCTCGAGCAGCACCGCGGATGGGGCCACTCGACCTCCGAAGAAGCGGTGGCGCTGGCTGCGGATGCGGCGGTGAAGCGGCTGGTGTTGTTTCACCACGAGCCGGAGCATGGCGACGCAGAGATGGACGCCCTGCTCGACGGCGCGCGCCGCCAAATCAAGCAGCGTAGCCAGGCGGTCGAGGTGCTGGCGGCCCGGGAAGGCATGACCCTGACCCTTTGACCCAGAGGTGGCTCCATGCGTGCGCGCGCCTGCCTCGACCTGATCCGCAACGTCGCGATGCGCTCGATGAAGGACGCCTAGCGGGAACCGTGCGGTACGTTCTGCTCCACACCCGGACGTGGCAGCCGGCCAGCGTCGCGCCCGCGTTCGACGGGGCGCAGATCGATGCGCGCGAAGTGCGCTTGCCGCGCGACCTGGGCGTGGACGAGCGGCCGAGCGTGTTCCTGCTCGACTCCGAAAGCCGATCCGTGTTCCCGGTCGACGTGCTGCGAGCGTTCGTGGACGCGGGTGGCGCCATCGTGGCGCTCGGGCGCGGCGGCGAGCCGGACGTGCCGTCGGAATTGCCGGCCGAGCTGCTTTCCGGATTCCTGCCGCACCCGGTCGGCCCGCGACAGCTGCTGGTGGCGGTGCGCGCCGGCTATCGCGAAGCGGCGGCCCGGACGGAGACCGCCCGGGCGCGGGCCGAGGCGGCGAGCCGCAGCCGCGAGATCGGCGAGCTGACCCGGATCGGCGTAGCGCTCGGCACGGAGCGCGACCTGAAGCGGTTGCTCGACCTGATCCTGACCCAGGCCCGGCGCATCACATCGTCCGACGCCGGCAGCCTGTATCTGATCGAGACCAGCCCGCAGGGCCCGAAACGCCTGCGGTTCCGGCTGGCGCAGACGTATTCCAAGCCAGAGGCGCCGTTCGTCGAGTTCACTATGCCGATGGACCGGACGAGCCTCGCGGGCTACACGGCGGTCACCGGCGAGCCGCTGGTCATCGATGACGCGTATTTCCTCCCTCCCGACGTCGAGTACAGCATCAACCGCTCCTTCGACGAGCGCTACGGCTACCGCACGAAGTCGTTGCTCGTGATCCCCATGAAGGATCACAAGGAGCGGGTGATCGGCGTGCTGCAGCTGATCAACCGCAAGCGCAGCTTCGACGCCGTGCTCGCGACCACACAGGACGTCCAGGAAGAGGTGGTGCCGTTCTCGAAGCGCACCGTCGAGCTCGTCACCGCCCTCGCCGGCCAGGCCGCGGTCGCGATCGAGAACAGCCAGCTATACGAGGAGATCGAGCGTCTGTTCGAGGGGTTCGTGAAGGCGGCGGTCCACGCCATCGAACAGCGCGATCCCACCACGTTCGGGCACAGCGGCCGAGTGGCGAGCATGACCGTGGGCCTGGCCGCGATCGTAGACCGGACGGACGAGGGGCTGTACCGCGGCGTGCGGTTCACGCGCGAGCAGGTCCGCGAGATCCGGTACGCCGGCCTGCTGCACGACTTCGGCAAGGTGGGCGTGCGGGAGCAGGTGCTCGTCAAGGCGAAGAAGCTCTACCCGCTGCAACTCAACCTCATCAGGCAGCGCTACGATTACGTGCGCCGGACCGCGGAACGGGAATTCTGGCGGAGGCGGGCGGAGTTCCTGGAAGCGCACGGGCGCGAGGGATACGAGGCCTTCCTGAAGAGCATCGAACAGGAGCACGCCCGCCAGCTCGCCGAGCTCGACAAGTTCCTCGATGCGGTGCACCGGGCCAACGAGCCGACCGTTCTCCCCACGACGCGATTCGAAGAGCTCACGACGCTCGCCCGCCACACCTACGAGGACGCCGCGGGAGAGAAACGCCCGTATCTCAGCGACGAGGAAGTGCGCTATCTCACGATTCCGAAGGGCAGCCTCGACGGGGCGGAGCGGCTCGAGATCGAGAGCCACGTCACGCACACGTACCGCTTCCTGAAGCAGATCCCCTGGACGCGCGAGCTGCAGGACATCCCCGAGATCGCCTACGGCCATCACGAGAAGCTCGACGGCCGCGGGTACCCGCGCCGCGTGACGGGCGACGCGATCCCGGTCCAGACGCGCATGATGACGATCAGCGACATCTACGACGCGCTGACCGCCGCGGATCGACCCTACAAATCCGCCG
The DNA here is from genome assembly GCA_003222235.1 of Gemmatimonadota bacterium. Lineage (GTDB taxonomy): Bacteria > Gemmatimonadota > Gemmatimonadetes > Gemmatimonadales > GWC2-71-9 > AG12. Next base: position 13,268 of record QHVD01000145.1, read on the forward strand.
TGGCTCCGGCGCGCGCGCTCGACATCATGGCCGAAGAAGTGCGAGCCGGCCAGCTCGACCAGGAGCTGTTCCGGCTGTTCGTCGAGGGAAAGGTGTACGAGGGCAACGGTTAACGCAGCAGGAGCCGCGCCGCCACAAGTATCAGAAACACCGCGAAGGCCTTGCGCAGCGTGGCGTCGGCGAGCATCCCAGCCAGCTTCGCGCCCGCCAGGGCGCCGAAGAACAGGCCCGCCGCGAGCACCGCGGCGTAGGCGAGGTTGACCTGGCCCCGCTTGTAGTACTCGAGAGTGCCGAGCAGGCCAACCGGGAGGAGCAGAGCCGCGAGCGACGTCCCATTGGCGGTGTGCTGGGGCAGCCCCATGAGCAGCACCAGCCCGGGGACGATGACGATGGCGCCTCCGACACCGAACACTCCGGCGACCACGCCCGCCACGAGGCCGATCACGCTCACCAGCACCCAGTTCATCGCTCGTCTCCTTAACCCGGGGTTCCCCAGCCGCCGCCGCCTGGAGTCTCGATGCGGAGCACGTCGCCCGGCTCGAGCAGCGTGCCCACCTTCGAGGGGAGCGGCGTCCCGTTCAAGATAGTGCGCCCCGGCGCGCCGTGCCCGCCCCCGGCGGCGCCCTGTGGCGCGTGGCGCCGGCGCTCGGCGAGGATGCTCGCTTCCATGGGCACGAGCGCCTCGAACTCTCGAATCACGCCGTCCCCTCCGGCCCACTTCCCGGCGCCCCCACTCCCCCACCGCAGCGCGTAACCCCGCACGCGCAGCGGATACTCGAGCTCGAGCACCTCGATTGGCGTGTTGCGCGTGTTGGACATGCCCACGTGGACGCCCGAGGGCCCGGGCGCGGTGGGGGACGCGCCCTGGCCACCGCCGATGGTCTCGTAGTAGGTCCACGCCCGCCCCTCCCGGCCCGAGACGTCCGTCCCGCCGAAGGTGACGTTGTTCATGGTCCCCTGCCCCTGCGCCGGCACGGCGACGCCCCCGCGCGCGAGCGCGAGAAACACCGTGTCGGCGATCCGCTGCGACGTCTCGACGTTCCCGGCGGCAACGGCGCTGGGATGTCGCGCATTCACGAGGCACCCCTCCGGCGCCGTCACACGCACCGCGCGCTCCACGCCGCCGTTCGTGGGTACGTCGGCCGGCAGCAAGGTCCGCACGACGAACAGCACCGCGGAGCGCGCGACCGCAAGCGGGCAGTTCACGTTCCCCCGCGCAGCGGGGGCGGTGCCGGTGAAGTCCGCGTGAAACGCCCCGTCGCGGATATCCACCCGCACCGTGATCGCCAGATCGGCGTGGTCCACCCCGTCACCCTCGAGCGAATCCGTGGCGGCGAGTCCCGTAGCCGCGATGCGCCGCAGCGCCTCGCGTGCGCGGCGCTCTGCGTAGACGACGAGGTCCCGGGCCGCGTCCCGCACCGTCGCCCACCCGTAGCGCTTCACGAGCGCCCGCACCCCATCCGCGCCGCGCTCGACCGCCGCCCGCTGCGCTGCGAGGTCGGCCCGGCGGGCGTCCGGCGTGCGCACGTTGGCGAGCAGGAGCCGCTCGACTTCGGGCGTCAGCCGGACCGCCGGCAGGATGACCCCCTCGGCGAAGATCTCCCGCGCGCCCGACGGCATGCTGCCCGCCTGAACCCCTCCCACGTCGGAATGGTGCGCCCGGACGACGCCGTAACCACCCACGGCGCCCTCGACCTCGATCGCGCCGATGAGCGTGATGTCCGGTAGGTGCGAGCCCCCCGCGTACGGGTCATTGAGGATAAAGACGTCGCCGGGCTGCGGGTCGAGGGCTCGCACAGCGGCCACAGACTCTGGCATGGCGCCGAGGTGCACCGGGATGTGGGCTGCCTGGGCGACCATCGTGCCTTCGGCGTCGAACAGGGCGGCGGAGCAATCGCGCCGCTCCCGGATGTTGGGCGAGACGCTCGAATGGATCAGCACGAGTCCCATCTCCTCCGCGATCGAGGCGAAGGCATGACCCATGACCTCGAGGCCAACCGCGTCCAGCGTCATCGCCGCTGCAGCACCAGGGCCCCCGAGGGGTGGGCGGTGCCCCGCCACCCGGGCTCGATCAGCCCAGTGGCATCGCGGCCGGCGGCGACGGCGGGGCCGTCCAGCGTCACGCCGGGGGCGAGGTCGTCGAGGGACCAGACGCCCGCCGTGAGCCGTTCGCCGCTCAGGGTGATGGCACGGCGACCCACCGGCGCGCGCGCGCTACGCTTCGCCGCCGCGAACTGCGGCAGCGGCCCCTCCCGCAGCGCGACGACTCGCAAGTTCACGATTTCGATCGGTTGGCCGCTTCCTGTGTGTCCGTAGCGCGTCCGGTGCGCGGCCCGGAACGCGTCCGCGATCTCCCGGGGATCGTCCTCGGTCACCGGGACCGTCAGCTCATACCCCTGCCCCGCGAACCGACAGTCGGCGAACCTCAGACAGGCGGCGCCCGGCGCCTGCCGGGCCGCCTCCATCAGGATGGAGGTGTAGGCGCGTCCGATTTCCCGCGCGTCGAGCTGGCCGAGCGGGCGATGAAACGACGCAAGCACGTCCACTCGCTCGGCCGCGGCCGCCAGTCCGAGGGCGCTCAGCACCCCCGGATGGGGCGGGATGACGATCGAGCCGATGCCGAGCGCGTCGGCGAGGGCGCAGCCGAACAGCGGGCCTGCGCCCCCGAAGACGAGGAGCGCCATGCGGCGCGGGTCGAGCCCGCGCGCTACGCTCACCCGCTTGAGCGCCCGGGCCATCACCGCCGTCGCCACCGCGACGATCCCCCCAGCGATCCCCGCCGCCCCGCCGGCTCCCCCCACGACCGGACCGAGCGCCGCCACCGCACCCTCGGCCGCCGCCGGATCGAGCCGCACGGCGTCCGCGAGCGGGCTCGAGGCATCAAACCAGCCAAGCACGAGGCATGCATCGGTCACTGTCGGCCGGGTGCCGCCGCGACCGTAGCACGCCGGACCGGGGATTGCGCCCGCGCTGTCGGGGCCGACCTTGAGAGCGCCGCCGTCGTCGACCCGAGCGATGCTGCCCCCGCCTGCGCTCACCGACTCGATGAGGATCGATGGCAGCGCGATTGGGATTCCCGCAATCGAACCCTCTCCCGGAGCCGCCCCGCCTCCATCAGTTACGGCCGCTCCCCCGGTCACGAGGCTGGCATCGGCGCTGGTGCCGCCCATGTCCAGCGCGAGGAGCTCAGTGAAACCCACGGCCGCGCCGACGAGTCGCGCACCCACGACGCCTCCGGCGGGACCCGACAGCGCGAGCGACGCGGCGCGCCCCGCGGCCGCCGCCGGGTCGAGCGTACCACCGGCCGATGTCATTATACGGAGCGCAGGCACGCCGCGGGCGTGCACGTCCCGATCGAGACGCGACAGATACGCGGAAACCTTCGGCCGCAGGTACGCCTCGGCGACCGTCGTGCTCGTGCGCTCGAACTCACGGAACAGCGGGAGCACCTCGTGGCTCGCGGCGACCGGGACGCCGGGCGCCGCCGCCCGCAACGCCGCGGCGATGCGGCGCTCGTGCTCGGGATACCGGAACGCGAACAGGAAGGCCACCGCCACGGCCTGCGGCTCGAGCTCCCGCACCGCCGCGACCACCCGCGCGACCTCCGCGTCGGTGAGCGACTCGAGCGCCCCCCCGGGCCCCATCCGCTCGGCGACCCCCACGACGCAGCGCCGCGCCACGAGCGGAGCCGGGTGATCGCCCGCCAGATCGTACAGATCGGCTCGGTCCTGGCGCCTGAGCCACAGCAGGTCCTCGAAGCCGTGCGTGGTCACCAGCACGACGCGCGCGCCGGTGCGCTCCAGCAGGGCATTGGTGGCGATGGTGGTCCCATGAACCAGGAGGTCGATCGGGGGCCGGGGACGGCCGCCATCCAGCGCATCGAGCGCCCGAAACATCCCGACCGCCGGGTCGTCCGGGGTCGTCACGACCTTGCGGACCTCGATTGCGCCGTCCTCGCGCAACGCGACGAGGTCGGTGAAGGTGCCGCCGACGTCGACGCCGACCCTCACCGCCACCACCCTTCCACCACCACAATGCGGAGTGCGGAGTGCGGAGTGCGGAATTGAAGGGGCGGGTCGATCCCCGACGCAGGCCGTCGGGCTCGACCCCGGTGGGATCCACTCCGCACTCCGCACTCCGCACTCCGCACTTTCAGGGGCCTCGCCTCCACCCCTGCACCGCCACCACGCCGGCGAACCCAACCGTGGCCAGCACGCAGAGCGTCCCCACCCAGTCTCCGAGGCGCACGTACAGGGTGACGACGTCGCTCGTGCGCAGCCGACCGGCGACAGCCGCCTCCTGCTCGAGGCCCGTCCGCTCATGCGTCCCGCCCAGCGGGTCGACGAACTCGGAGATTCCGTCGTTCGCGGCGCGCGCGATCCCGAGCCGCGTCTCGATCGCCCGCAGCACGAGGTGGCTCGCATGCTGGTACGGCCCGGCGGAACGGCCGAACCAGGCGTCGTTCGTGATGTTGACCAGGAAGTCCGCGCCGGAGCGCCGGTACTTGCGCGGCAGGTCCTCGAAGGCCGATTCGTAACAGATGAGGACCCCGAACCGGCCGATGCGCGCCCGATAGACGGGCAGATCGCGTCCCCGGGCGAATCCGCCGGACCAGCGGCCGAGGCCCGGCAGGCTGCGGAACAGCCGGACGGGGAAGAACGGCACCCGCTCGACGACGGGAACGAGGTAGTGCTTGCCGTACACGGGCGCCGCGCGCCAGCTCCCCGTGGAGTCGTAGAAGAACGCCGCGTTGTAGGAATCGTACGATCCGCCGGGATGCCAGGTGGCATAAATGCCGCCCGTGAGGATCGGGGTCCGGCTGTCCCGAGCGAGCGCCGCGAATTGCGCGTCCCAGGCGGGCTGCCCCGCGAGCCAACCTGGAATCGCCGCTTCGGGCCAGACGAGCAGATCGAGGTGGGAGCCCGCGAGCGCGCGGCGCGACATCCCGACGAGCTTTGCAACCACGCTGTCCGCGTGCGCCGGGTCCCATTTTTCGCGGAAGCCTTCATTCGGCTGAATCAGCCCAACCGTGCCGACCTCGCGCAGCGGCAGCGTCCGGGCGCGCCACTGTCCGTAACCGAAGGCGAGCAACACCGTCGCCGTCACCACCGCGACGCGCCCCACACGCGGGCGCCACGCGCCGCGTGGGACGCACGCTTCCGCCAGCATCACATTGCACCATGCCACCCACAGCGTCACGCCCCGCGCGCCGGCGAGATCAGCCCACTGCACGAGCGCGGGTGCGTCCGCGAGCGAGGTCCCAAGGCCAAGCCATGGAAACCGGATGTCGCCCTGGTGGCCGACGATCCACTCCAGAGCGGTCCAGGCGATGGGGAACACCACCCAGAGCGGCGCCGATGGCACCTGCACGCGCGCCCGCACCACGAGCCAGAACAGCGCCGCATGCCACAGGCCGAAGATGCAGATGGTCGCCAGGTACCCGAGGGCGGACAGCGGGGTGAAGTGCCACAAGGCGACGACCAGCCAGTACAGGACCAGGCCCTGTGACAGGAAGCCGTACCAGAACCCCGCGCGCAGCGCCCCGCGGAGGTCTCGCTCCCGCTCGAGCTCGCGCAGCAGCACGACCGCCGGCGCGAGGGCGACGAAGCTGAGCACCGGCAGACGGAACGGCGGGTAGCTCAGCGCGAGCAGCACCGCGCCCAGCGCGATGAGGAGCGCCGCCCGCCGGGACGGACCGCTCACAGCAGCACGTCGCGCCCTTCGTCCGCCGAGCGGTAGATGGCCTCCAAGACCCGATGCAGGGCGAGCTGGTCGCGGGGCGGCGGGGCGTTCACGTCACCCTTGATCACGGCGGTGAAATACGTCCACTCGGCCCGATACGACTGTACGAACAGCGTCTCGCGCCCGGTGGCGCCGGTCGGCGTCACATCGGTGGGAGTGCCGTGCACATCCTTGAACACGCGTAGCGGTTGGAGGCTCGCCGAGCCCTTGGTGCCGACGAGATCGAACCAGAAGCGCTCGGCCTCGCCCATGTGGCGCCAGCTCACGTCCATCGAGATGGACACGCCGTTCTCGCACACCACCAGCGCCGTCGCCATGTCCTCCAGGCCGTCCTTGCTCTGTCCGATCATGTTCGCGGACACCCGCTTGGGCGCGGGCCAACCGGCGAGCCACAGGCCGAGGTCCAAGAGCAGGAGCCCGAGGTCGAGAAAGGCGCCGCCCCCCGCCTCCTGGCGACGCAGCCGCCAGCCGAGCAGCTGCCGGCTCGGCTGAAACGTGTACCAGCCGCCGCGGATCGCCTGCAGCGGGCCGATGTCGCCGCCCGCGAGAAAGCCGCGCACCGCTTGCACGTCGGACCGGAAACGATGGTTCATCCCCACCATCACCCGCCGGCCGTACTTCTCGCTCGCCTGCAGTACCCGCTCCACGCCGGCGACGCTGAGGGCGAGCGGCCGCTCGCACAGCACGTGCGCGCCAGCGGCGACGGAGCGCACCACGTGGATCTCGTGCAGGTGGTTTGGCGTGCAGATCGTCACCACGTGCGGGTGCGTGTAGCGGAGCACGTCTTCGATGTCGTCGAACGTTTCCTTGACGTCGAAGCGCCCCGCGAGCGCCTGGGCCTTGCCGATGTCGTTGTCGCAGATCGCCGCCACCTCGACGCCGGCCAGCTTGCGGAGCACGGGGAGATGTGCCACCTGCGCGATGGCGCCTGCGCCGACTACCGCAACGCGGATCGGCTCGCTCACCGCCTGGCCCGGCCGCCGGCCCACCGATACATGGCCCCGGTGCGCAGGCTGACCGTCGAGAGCCCGCTCGACAGCACCCCCCGCGAATCGAACGTCAGGCGCCACCGCCCCGCGCCCACTTCGACGCCGAGGGTGCCGTTCAGCCCCGCGGTCACGGAGTTGAGCGCGTCCTGCACGAAGGTGCCGTCGATCGCCGGGCCGCTGCCGTGCCGCACGTGCGCCCCGAGCCCGACCCCCAGGTACGCGGTCACGGCGTGCCCTTGAGGCAGCATGTACTGCAGGTCGAGGTCAGCGGTGACGTCGCTCCACGTGATGGGTCCCAGGTCGATCGTGTCGTCTCCGGTCGGGTCTCTCACGACGCTGCGGAGCCGGTCGGCAAAGCGCCGCCGCGCCCCCGAGCTCAAGTCGGCGTGGAAGTAGGAGAGGCCGAGCAGGACGCGCACCTTGGGCGCGACGAATCCGTAGTCGACCCGCACGCCTCCGGTCAACGTCCCCAGGATGTTGTTGCCCCCGAGTGGTCCGACGTCGACCTGGACGGCGCTGGGGCGCAGGTTCTCGGAAGAAAACTGGTTGAGGATTCCCTGGGCGGTCACCCGATCCGGCGAACCGGCGGATGCGAGCACTGCGACGGCCAGTGCCGTTCCAACGGCCTTAGTACAAGCGCTCAAGCTTTGTTCCCGGGAAGTACGTCGCCAGTATC
>QHVD01000392.1 GCA_003222235.1 Gemmatimonadota bacterium
ACTGGATCAAGCCGATGAAGTACGTCGGCATCTGGTGGGGCATGCACATCGGCACCATGACCTGGAGCTCGGGACCCAAGCACGGCGCCACGACGGCTAACACGAAGCGCTACATCGATTTCGCGGCCGCGAACGGCCTGGGCGGCGTACTGGTCGAGGGCTGGAACGTCGGCTGGGACGGCGACTGGATCCAGAACCGGAATGCCTTCTCGTTCACACGAGCTTATCCCGACTACGACCTCGCGGAAGTGGCCCGCTACGCTCACGAGAAGGGCGTGAAGCTGATCGTCCACAACGAAACGTCGGGGGGGATCCAGAACTACGAGCGGCAGATAGACAGCGCCTTCGCGCTGTACCACTCGCTCGGCCTCGACGCCATCAAGACGGGCTACGTCACGGACCTGACCAGCGAAGGCCACTCGCACTGGGGGCAGTACATGGTGCGGCATTACCGCCACGTGATCGAGAAGGCGGCTCAGTACGGCATCATGCTCGACGTCCATGAGCCGGTCCATGACACCGGCGAGCGCCGCACCTACCCGAACATGATGAGCCGCGAGGGCGCGCGGGGACAGGAGTACAACGCGTGGGGCGGGGAGGGGGGCAACCCGCCGGAGCACGAGACGATCCTGTTCTTCACGCGCATGCTCGCCGGACCCATGGATTTCACGCCGGGGATCTTCGACATCCTCATCGAGCGCGGTACGGGAAGGCCGCGACGTCCCGAGGAGCCCCGCGTGCGCACCACGCTCGCGAAGCAGCTGGCGCTCTACGTGGTCCTCTATTCGCCCCTCCAGATGGCGGCGGACCTGCCCGAGAACTACGAGCACCAGCCTGCGTTCCAGTTCATCCGCGACGTGCCGGTCGAGTGGGACACCACGCGGGTGCTCGCCGGCAAGATCGGCGACTACGTGGTGGTCGCCCGCCGGGAGAAGAACAGCCCAAGCTGGTGCCTGGGCGCCATCACCGACGAAGAAGCTCGCACCTTCGACATCCCGCTCTCATTCCTCACCCCCGGGCGGAAGTACGTCGCGGAGATCTACGCGGATGGCCCGGGCGCGGACTGGCTCACGAACCCGCTGCCCGTCGCCATCTCGCAGCGCCCGGTGGACGCGACGTCGCGGCTGCATCTCGTGCTCGCTCCCGGTGGCGGGCAGGCGATCCGGATCCGGCCGGCGCGGTAGTGTGCCCTCCTCAAGCAGCCGTGTTGCGCTCTCCTTTGCCGTCGGCACGATCGCCCTAATAGGCTGCCGCGGCGCAGAGCGGGCGCGGCTCTTCGAGCTACTGCCGCCCGAGCAGACCGGCGTCACGTTCGTCAACCGGCTGCCGGACGACACCGCGTTCAACATCCTCAGCTACATGTACTACTACGACGGCGGGGGCGTGGCGGTGGGCGACATCAACAACGACGGCCTCCCGGACCTCTACTTCACGGCGAACGTGGGCCCCAACCGGCTCTACTTGAACAAGGGGAATTACCGGTTCGAGGACGTCACCGACCGCGCCGGCGTCGCGGATTCCGCGGGCTGGAAGACCGGCGCCACGATGGCCGACGTCAACGGGGACGGCTACGTCGATATCTACGTCTCGGGCGTCGACTATCTCGGGATGCACGGGCACAACGTGCTCTTCATCAACAACGGCGACGGCACGTTCACCGACCGCACGAAGGAGTACGGTCTCGAGTTTGCCGGCTATTCCACGCAGGCCCTCTTCTTCGATTATGACGGAGACGGCGACCTGGACATGTACCTGCTGAACCACTCGACCCACGTGGAGCGCACGCCCAGCTCGCACCCGCTGCGCTGGCCTCGCCACCCCCGGGCGGGCGACCGCCTCTACCGGAACGACGGCGGCCACTTCGTGGACGTGAGCGACCAGGCCGGCATCTACGGCGGCGTCGAAGGGTACGGCCTGGGCGTCGTCGCGAGCGACCTGAACCTCGACGGCTGCCCCGACTTGTACGTGACCAACGACTTTCAGGAAGACGATTTCCTCTACATCAACAACTGCGACGGCACGTTCACCGAGTCCATTGCGAGGTCTGTGGGCCACATGAGCCATGCGTCCATGGGCGTGGACGCCGCCGACTTCAACAACGACGGCCGGCCGGACCTCGTGGTGCTCGACATGCTGCCCGAGCAAGAGAAGATCCTGAAGACCTCGGCCAACGCCGAGAGCTTCGATGTCTACATCCAGAAGCTACAGGCCGGCTATCACCCGCAATACGCCCGCAACACCCTGCAACTCAATCGCGGTCGGGTGGGAGGAACGCCACGCTTCAGCGAGATCGGCTATCTCGCCGGCGTGTATGCGACCGATTGGAGCTGGGCCCCGCTATTCGCCGACCTGGACAACGACGGCTACAAGGACCTCTTCATCACCTCAGGGATCTATCACCGGCCGAACGACCTGGATTACCTCACGTATGTGGGCAACCCCGTGATCCAGGCATCCCTCGCCGACGGGATGGCCGGGCTGGCCCGGACCCTCATCAGGAAAATGCCTCAGGTCCCGATTCCCAACTATGCGTACCACAACAACGGAGATCTGACCCTCACGAACCTGGCGGAGGCCTGGGGTTTGGCGCAGCGGGGCTTCTCGAACGGCGCCGCCTACGTCGACCTGAACAATAGCGGCGCCCTCGATCTCGTCGTGAACAGGCTCAACGCGCCGGCCGCGATCTACCGAAACCGGGCCCGCGAGATAACCGGGAATCACTATCTGCAGCTGGTGCTGCGAGGGTCCGGGGCCAATACGGCGGGGATCGGCGCGAAGGTCATCATCAAACAGGGCGGCAAAGGCGGCAGGGGCGGCAAGGACGGCACGGTTCAGATGCTGGAGCAGTTCCCGACGCGTGGCTTTCAGTCGTCGGTGGATCCCCGGCTGCACTTCGGGTTGGGGCAGTCCACGCACATCGACTCTTTGATCGTGATCTGGCCCGATCGTCGCTTCCAAGTGCTTACGGACGTGGCAGTGGACCGGACGCTGACGCTGTCACAGGAACACGCTGCGAGCAGGTCCCCACCGTCGCGCCCCCTGCCGCCTCTGCCGCCTTTGCCGCCTTTTTCCGACGTGACGCAGCGGCTTGCGATCGACTTCAAGCACAACGAGAACGCCTTCTACGACTACCACCGCGAGCCGTTGATCCCCCACCTCCTGTCTGAATGGCGACGGGTTGGACGACATCTACGTCGGGGGCGCCAAATGGCAGGCGGGGCGCCTCTTTCTTCAGCAGCGCGACGGCACGTTCCGCATGAGTCCCCAGCCCGCGTTCCAGGCGGACAGTCTGAGCGAGGACGTCGACGCGGTCTTTTTCGACGCGAACGGCGACGGGCATCCGGACCTGTACGTCGTGAGCG
>QHVD01000393.1:0-3164 GCA_003222235.1 Gemmatimonadota bacterium
TCCTCACGGGGAACGTGTTCCCCGCGCCCGGCGTGGAGACCGTTTCGGGGACGACCGTGCCGGGTACGCCGAACGAGAGCCTGCTCGTCAATACGACCATCGGCGTGTACGCCCAGCAGCGCTTCGGGTGGAAGAACCGGCTGTTCCTCACGGGAGCCGTCCGCGTCGACAACAACTCCGCCTTCGGCGAGAACTTCGACCTGGTCACGTACCCCAAGGTGAGCGCCAGCTGGGTGATCAGCGAGGAGCCGTTCTGGCGCGGCGTCACCCACGTCGTCAACACCCTCAAGCTGCGCTCCGCGTATGGACAGTCGGGGGAGCAGCCGAACATCGGCTCGGCGCTCCGGACCGTCGTCAATGCGCCCCGCGCGAACGGAACGCCCGGCGTCACGTCGGGGAACTTCGGGAATCCCGACCTGAAACCGGAGCGGGGCTCGGAGCTCGAGGTCGGGTTCGAGGCGGGTCTGTTCGATCGGCTGTCGCTCGACTTCACCTATTACACGAAACGCACCGAGGACGCGATCCTGTCGCGCGACCTCCCCCCGTCGGGCGGCTTCTCGGGCACGCAGTACGTCAACATCGGCGAGACCAGCAATCACGGCGTCGAGCTGCAGGCGCGGCTGCAGACCCTCGTGCGCGAGAACTTCGCGTGGGAGATCTCGGGGAACGTGAGCACCAATACCGACCGGATCGAGGACCTGGGCGGCGCCACCTTGAGCGGGACGACCGTGCGCAACGTGCTGGGGTACCCGATCAACGGCCTCTGGACCAAGCGGATCGCGAGCGCCGACCGCGACCCCACGACCAACGCCATCACGAATATCCTGTGCGTGAACGGGCCCGGCGGCGCACCGGCGCCGTGCAGCCAGGCGCTCCCGGTCTTCATCGGCACCTCCACGCCCAAGGTCATCGGGTCGATCGCCAACACCTTCACCGTCGGCAAGCGGGTGACGCTGTACGGGCTGGTGGACTTCAAGCGGGGGCACAAGATCCTCAACGCGAACGACGCCAACCGTTGCGCGTTCGGCGTGTGCGAGGCGCTGTTCTTGCCGGAGAAGTATTCGACGGCGTATCTCGCGGCGATTCAGCCGTCGTCCATCAGCACCGGCGTGCTCGAGCCGTTTATCCAGGACGCGTCGTTCGTGAAGCTGCGCGAGGTGTCCCTGACCTACCATCTGCCCGACCGCTGGCTCTCCCGCACCGGCGTCACCAGCGCCGCCATCACGCTTGCCGGGCGCAATCTCGTCACCTGGAGCCCCTACAACGGGATCGATCCCGAGGTCCAGTATCAGGGCACCACGCCGCAGGACCAGGGTCTCGTGCCCCCGCTCACGCAGTTCGTCGCGACCCTCAACCTCAGGTTCTGACCGATGCGCACCCACGTGAAGATGCTCTGGATCGCGCTGCCCCTGGTCGCGATGGCCCTGTCGTGCAGCGACATCACCAACCTGGAGCAGAAGGATCCTTCGCAGATCCTCGCAAAGGACGTCTACGTGCCGCAGCAGGCGACGCTGCTCGTCAACGGCGCCGTCGGCGACTTCGAGTGTGCCTTCTTCCGCTACGTCACCGCCGCGGGCCTCTTGGGCGACGAGCTGGTCAACGTCATCGCCAATACGGGGAACTACAACTACGACCGCCGCTCGCACCCGCTCACGGGCGCGTACGCGGGCGGGTGTGGCGGTAACCAGCAGCCGGGCGTGTACACCTCCCTGTCCGTAGCCCGGGCCTCGGCCGACACGATCCTCGCCCGGCTCGAGGAGTGGACCGATGCCCAGATGCCGGCCGGCGTGAATCGGACGCAGCTCATCGGCAAGGCGGCGGCCTACGCGGGCTACGGCCTCGTGCTGCTGGGAGAAGGCTTCTGCACGGCGGCGATCAACGTGGGGCCCGAGCTGACGCCGACGCAGGTATTCACCGAAGCCCGAGCGCGCTTCGACAAAGCCATCGACGCCGCAACCACGGGCGGCGACGCGACCACGCAGGCGCTCGCGCGGCTCGGGCGGGCGCGGACGCTCTTGAATCTCGCGTACGCGACCCCCAATACGTCCGCCAGCCCGGACCTCGGGCTGCTCGCGCAGGCGGGAGCCGACGCGGCCCTAGTCCCCGCGGGCTTCGTCGTGAACGCGGTCGCGAGCCTCACCGGGACGCCGCGCCAGCAGAATACCATCTTCGCCCACACGGGCGCCGGCGCGGGCACCTCGAATTACTCGTCGGTCGATGCAACGTTCACCGGCTTGACGTTCGGCGGTGTGCCCGATCGCCGCGTGGCTCTGGTCGACACAGGCCAAGTGGGCGCCAATGGCGTTCGCATTCGCCAGCAGACCAAGTACGCGAGCCTCGGCGCCGCCGCCCCGATCGCGCGCACCACGGAGGCCCAACTCATCATCGCCGAGGCCGACATAGTGGCCGGCGATCGCGACGGCGCGGTCACGATCATCAACGCCTTGCACACCGCGGCGGGCATTCCGGCCTACGACAGCACCGGACAGACCAGTGCCCAAATCCTGGCGCAGGTCCGCGAAGAGCGCCGGCGCGAGCTGTTCCTTGAGAGCCAACGCCTGGGCGACATACGCCGGCTCGATCTCCCACTGATCCCAGCGATCGGCACGCCGTTCCCCGGAGGCGGCGTCTACGGCGACCAGCGCTGCTTCCCGCTGCCGGCGGTGGAGCGTAACAACAACCCCAACATCCCGGACGTCTGAGGGCGCATGCGACTGCTGACCGTCGTGTCGTTGCTCGGCCTGGCCTTTGCCGAGGGCGCCCTCGCGCAGGAGGCGGGAGGGGGGACGCGCCTGCTGCGCAGCCCCACGGTGAGCCGGGACCTGGTCGCGCTCGCGTACGCCGGTGACCTCTGGGTCGTGTCCCGGTCGGGCGGCGCGGCGCGCCGGCTCACCGCCACACCAGGCGTCGAAGCCGACCCGCACTTCTCGCCCGACGGCTCCCGCATCGCGTTCACCTGTACGCTCGCGGGTAACACCGACGTGTACGTCGTGGCGACCGCGGGCGGCGCTCCCCAACGCTTGACCTACCACCCCGGAATCGATCGCGCCGTGGGCTGGACCCCGGATGGGCGCCGGGTGGTGTTCGCATCGGGGCGGAGCAGCGCACCCGTGGCCTACAACCGGCTCTGGACCATCGGGCTCGACGAGGGGGGCGGGGGGGGC
>QHVD01000393.1:3169-6132 GCA_003222235.1 Gemmatimonadota bacterium
GGGAGTCTATTCTCCGGATGGTCGCCGCATCGCCTACGAGGAGGTCTCGACCGCGTTCCTCCTCACCGCCCAGAACCAGACGAGCCAGTGGCGCCATTACCGCGGCGGCCGCGCCCATCCGATCCGGCTCATGAACTTGGCCGACTACGCGGTCGAGAAGCTGCCGTGGACCGACAGCAACGACACGGACCCGATGTGGGTCGGCGACACCGTGTATTTCCTCTCCGATCGCAATCGCACGGTCAATCTCTTTTCGTACGCGGTCGACACGAAGGCCGTGCGGCAGCTCACGCAACATGATGACTACGACATCATGAGCGCCTCGGCGGGACCGGACGCCATCGTGTACGAGCAGGCAGGCTACATCCACCTCTTCGATCTCAAGACCGGCCAGGCCCGGCGGCTCAGCATCGACGTCAACGGCGACTTCCCGTGGGCACGGCCGCAGTTCAAGAAGGTGGCGACCATGATCCGCGACGCCGCGCTGTCGCCCACGGGCGTGCGCGCCGCCTTCGAGGCACGGGGCGAGATCTTCACCGTGCCGGTGGACAAGGGGGACTATCGCAACCTCACACAGAGCCCCGGCGTGCACGATCGCAGCCCGGTCTGGTCCCCCGACGGCACGCGCATCGCGTGGCTGTCGGACGCGAGTGGCGAGTATCAGCTCATGTTGGGCGATCCACAGGGCCTGCTCAAGCCGCAAGTCGTGTCGTTGCCGTCCGCCGCGTTCTTCTCGGCGCCGGCTTGGTCCCCCGATGGCGAGCACATGCTGCTCGCCGACAGCCACCTCCATCTCTGGCTGCTCGACGTTGCCCGAGGCCGTTCGGTGAGGATCGACACCGACACCTACCATGACCCCGGGCGCGAGTTCGACGCCGTCTGGGCGCCGGACTCGCGCTGGGTCGCCTACTCGAAGAGTCTCGACAATCACCTGCGCGCCGTCTTCGTGTACTCCCTGGCGACGGGCAAGGCGTCTCAGGTCACGGACGGATTGTCCGACGCGATCAGCCCCGCGTTCGACGCAGGCGGGAAGTACCTCTATTTCCTCGCCAGCACCAATTACGGGCCGCGGACCGGCTGGCTCGAGATGAGCTCACTGGACCACCCCGTGAGTCGCGCGATCTATCTGATCGTGCTGAGCGCGACCGACCCGTCGCCCCTCTTGCCCGAGCCGGGCGACGAGCCCGGTCCCGCAACCGCGACGCGGCCGAAGCGGGACACGACCATCACGGTGCGCATCGACCTCGAGCGGGTCGGCCAGCGGATCCTCGCCCTCGACGTGCCGGCCGGCGACTACAGTGACCTCAAAGCGGGCGTCGCCGGGACGATCTTCTATCTGGCGTCCACCGGCCCCGGCCCGGCCGCGCCGCTGCGCCTCGATCGCTATCGCCTGAGCGAGCGGACGGCGGCGCCGTTCCTCGAGGGCATCCGCTCCTACACCCTTTCGGGCGACCACGCGAAGCTCCTCTATCAGGCGGGCAGCGCCGCCGCCCCGCGCTGGGGCGTCGTGTCGACCGACCGGCCCGCGAAGGTCGGCGACGGCTCGCTGGACGTCGCGCAGCTGCAGATGGAGGTGGAGCCGCAGGCCGAGTGGGCCCAGATTTTTCGCGAGACCTGGCGCATCCAGCGCGAATTCTTTTATGACGCCCGCATGCAGGGCGCCGACTGGGCGGCGATCTACGAGAAGTATCGACCGCTCCTGCCCTACGTCGGGCATCGCGCCGACCTGGGATACCTCATCGCGACGGTCGGCGGTGAGCTGGGTGTGGGGCATTCATATCTCACAGGACTGGGCGATCAGCCGGACCAGGAGACGGTGTCGGTGGGCCTGTTGGGCGCGGACTTCGCAGTGGAGAACGGCCGCTACCGCATCCGGCGCATCTACACCGGTGAGAACTGGAACCCCGATCTCCGCGCGCCGCTCGCCGCGCCGGGCATCGAGGTGGCCGAAGGCGATTACCTGCTGGAGGTGAACGGCCGCCCGCTCGCGCCGCCCGCCAGCCCGTACAGCCTGTTCGAGGGGACGGCCGGGCGGCAGACGGCGATCCGCGTGAGCGCGACGCCGTCGGCCACGGGATCGCGCGTCGTGACCGTGGTGCCGATCGCCACCGAGGCCGGCCTGCGCACCCGCGCCTGGATCGAGGACAATCGCCGCAAGGTCGATGCGCTCTCCGGCGGACGGCTCGCCTACGTCTGGCTGCCGAACACCGCCGCTCCCGGGTACGCCGCGTTCAACCGCTACTACTACGCGCAGCAGGAGAAGGACGGGGCGATCATCGACGAGCGCTACAACCAGGGCGGCATGGTGGCGGACTACATCGTGAACGAGCTGGATCGCAAGCCGATGGGCTATTTCGCGCAGCGCGACGGCAAGGAAGCGCCGTCGCCCATGGCCGGTCTGTACGGCCCGAAGGTCATGCTCATCAACGAATCGGCCGGGTCGGGCGGCGATGCGCTGCCGTACTACTTCAAGCTGCGCCGGCTCGGGCCCCTGGTCGGCACGCGGACGTGGGGGGGATTGATCGGCACGCTGGGCATCCCCCCCACCATCGACGGGGGCGGGATCACCGCGCCCTCGCTCGCGTTCTACGACCTGAGCGGCAAATGGGCCGTGGAAAACGACGGCGTCGCTCCGGACGTCGAGGTCGAATACACGGCCGCCGAGGTGATCAAGGGACACGATCCCCAGCTCGAGCGCGCGGTGCAGGAGGCGCTGGCACTGCTCGCGCAGCATCCGCCCCGGCGCGTGCCCCGCCCCGCACCGATCAACCGGGTGGGCAAGACCCCGACGTAAGACGCGCTACGGGTTCTTGACCCGCGTGAACTCGATGTCCTTCACGCTCGGCTCGAACGGAACGGCCATGCGGTCGATGTTCCCCTTCGAGTCCATCAGAAAGGTGACGCGCCCGCTCAACGGCAGGGCGTCCATCGGATCGTCGATCTCGAAGACGTCATAGTGGAAG
>QHVD01000393.1:6197-7616 GCA_003222235.1 Gemmatimonadota bacterium
ACGCCGCGCCGTCCGCCTGGACGCTGAGCCGGCCGTACGCCGGGTGCTCGTAGGTGCCCCCGTACGCGGACAGCGGGTGGCTCGGCGACGTGTTGGGCTGCCGCTCGGCGGCATGGTCCGTCCGTTGCTTGATCCGTTTCGCTTTGGCGTCCTGAAGCTGCTTCTCGGTGCGCGCCACCCAGTCGATCGGGGCCAGGCCCAGGAGACGATCGATCACGTTCCGTGTCACGATGTTGGGCACGGGGTTGGTGCCCGACATGTTGGTGAGCACCATGATCCCGATCCGCTCCTTCGGCAGCCAGGACATCTGCGAGATGAAACCGTCGATGCCGCCCCCGTGCTGCACGAGCTTCTGCCCGCGGTAGCTGGTGACGCTCAGGCCCAATCCGTAGGTGGCCACGCCCAACTCGTCCGGCCAGATTTCCTGATCGCCCACCAGCATTTGCGGCGTCTCCATCAGGCTTGCGTTCTCCTTCGAGAGGATCGCGCGCCCGTTGTAGCGACCGGAGTCGATGTGGAACTGGATGTAATGCAGCATCTCCTCGACGTCCGAGTTGATGGACCCCGCCGGCGCTACGGCGTCGATGTTGCGGTACGGCACCTGGACCAGGCCGCACTCGGTGGAAGACGGCGCCGCCGCCCCCGCCGCCCCGGCCGTCCCCACCATGCCGGCGGCCTTCTCCGCCGGGCAATCGCGCCAGACGTACCCCAGCGCGGCGTCGTCCGCCGCGGGCAGGTCCCGGACCGACGTGTTGGAGCGCGTCATCTCGAGCGGCGCGAAGACTCGTTCGCGGATCAGATCGTCCCACGAGCGACCGGTGCGCCGCTCGACCAGGTACCCCGCGGTCAAGAACATCAGATTCTGGTACTGCCAGCGGCTGCGGAACGACGCGCTCGGCTCGAGGTACTTGAGGCGGCGGTACAGCTCCTCGCGGTTGAAGCTTCGGCCGTACCACAGCCCGTCGTGCCGCGGCAGTCCCGAACGGTGCGTCACCAGGTCGCGCGGCGTCATCTCGCGGGTGGCGAAGTCGTCGTACAGTTGAAAGTCGGGGAGGTAGGTGCGCACGGGCTTGTCCCACTCGAGCTTGCCGGAATCCGCCAGCATGCCCATCAGCACGACGGTGAACGACTTCGTGTTGGACCCGATGGCCATGAGGGTCCGCGGCGTCACGGGGAGGCGCTTTTCGACGTCGCGGTAGCCGTAACCCTTGAGGAGGACGGGCTTCCCATCTTGAATCACGCCGAGGGCGAGCCCCGGGACCTGCCATTCTTTCATCACCCTGGCGACGAAGTCATCGAGTCCGCGGAGGGCGCGGTCGCCGGAAATCGCGGACCGGCTCGTGGGCGCAGCCGGAGGGCTGGCCTGGCCGACGAGAGCCGGCGTGGGCTGCAACGCGAAGAACAGCAGGGCGGACCAGC
>QHVD01000394.1 GCA_003222235.1 Gemmatimonadota bacterium
GCAGGCGTTGGAACACGCCAAACAGCTTGTCGGCGTACCGCATGTCGAAGCCGACCCCGTTGTCCCGCACGTAGTAGACGGTCTCCCCGTCCTCAGTCTGCGCGCCGACCTCGATCCTCGGCTCGGCGCGACGGCGGGCGAACTTGAACGCGTTGCCGATGAGATTCGTCAGCACGAGGTGGAGGAGCGCTCTATCGCCACGCGCCGGAGGCAGAGGCGCGACACTGACCCGGGCGCGGTGTTCACCACTACCTTTCTGCAGGTCCTCCACTACGGTCTGCGCCAGCGACGTGAGGTCAACCGGGGCCATGGCCAATTCCTTCCGTCCGAGCCGGGAGAAGGCCAGGAGATCGTCAATCAGCCGGCTCATCCGCTGGGTGTTTGCGCGGACGGTGGTCAGCAGGCGTCGAGCCTCAGCGTCGAGCGACTCACTATGGTCCTCGAGCAGTGCGTGTGAAAATCCATCGATCGCGCGCAATGGCGCGCGGAGATCGTGCGACACGGAATAGCCGAAGCTCTCCAGCTCGTTGTTCGCGGCGCGCAGCTCGCGATTGGCCCGCTCGAGTTGGGTTGGAGTCGGGAGTGCCACCGCTTTGGGCAGCAACGGCACCAATGCTATCGCGGTACCGATGGACGACACTGCGGTCACCACCTTGATTCCGCCTGAGAGCCAGTAGGTCGGGTGCCAGAGGGTCCAGATCTCCATCAGGTGGGTCGTCCCGCAGCCGGCGATGAAGATCGCGAACAGCCAGAACATCCAGTTGAACGGCACATCCCGCCGCTTCTGGACGAACCAGACCAGCCCGATCGGAATCGAGTAGTAGGAGAGCGTGATGACCGAATCGGAGATGAGGTGTAGCCACAGCAATCCGGGCTGCCACAGATAGCAGTACCCGTGCGGAAGAAAGGATTGCGACACAGTCCCCCCTTGGCGGAGCGCCCTTTGCGACTCGCGTCGCGCCAAGATAGGGAACACGGCCGCGAGGCGAAATGCGCCTTGTCACACCCGCTCTGCCTCGGGGACCCTGGGCGGGCGGTGCCGGTCGCCGCCGCGATACTGCTTCGACCTCCCCGTTCCGAAGAAAATGGCCGTCCGCACCCACCACCCAGATAGGTGGCGGGCATGTCCTAAGGACCTTCGCCGGGGTTTCCAAGGACGACGTAGCCGAGCGTTGCCAGCAGCGTGATCGCGCCGATGAGCGCGAGCGGCCATACCAGCCCCACCGACAGCACGAGCATGGCGCCGACGGCGGCGCCGCCCAGCATCGCGCCGACCGACGCGACGCGACGCGCCCAGCGAGGGTTGTTGCCGCCGGCCAGCCGCGAGTCTGCGCCGAGTCCGGTGAGGGTCAGGGTGAGGACGGTGGTGGTGAGGTCGGGGACGGCGAGGCGGCGCGCGGTGGCGTTCCGAATTCCCATGGCCACGGCCGTGAGAACGATTAGCGTGTAGAGGCGGGCGACGGGGGCGAGCGTTTCGCGGTCATAGCCCGAAGCCGCGAGCGCGGCCGCAAACAGGACGCCCGACTCGATGAACGCGACCGTGAGGAGCCAGCGCCGCCGCGAGGCGTCGAGACGTGTGCCAAGGCGTCCACCGATCACGGCGGCAACGAGA
>QHVD01000395.1 GCA_003222235.1 Gemmatimonadota bacterium
ACGCTCGATCGCCGCCGCCGGCAGGAGCCCCGCCGTCGTCACCGAGGCACCGAACAGCGTGTTCTCTACCACGATGATCTCGTACGCTGCGCCTGTCGCTCGGGCGAGGTCCTCGACCACGAGCGGCATCAGGGCCCGCATCGCCGTTCCGGTCACGATACCGATTCGCTTCCCCGTGAGGTCCGCGAGATGATCGCGGGCCGCGGCGATCCGCATCTGGAGATAGCGCACCGCCCCCACCCCGTTCTCCCGCTGGTCGAAGTCGCCGTACCACTCGGCCGTCGGCAGCGGCGCTCCCGCGCGGAGGTACAGCTCGTCGGCCCCGAAGCACCAGGGTAAGCCGCGCCCCGCGACGGCCCGCGCCGCGAACCGGCCAACCGTGGCGAGCGCCTCGCGACAGTCGTCGGGCGTCGGCTCTCTCACCAGGTCGCGCTTCGAGAACTCTGTCAGCGCCACGGGAACCACCGAGACCGAAAGGATCGGCTTCCCGAGCCCGTACAGGTCGGTCAGGGTGCGAACCAGCTCGTCCCCGTCGTTCACCCCTGGAACGAGCACGACCTGGGCATGAAACCGGATTCCCCGCTTCCCGAACATGCGCAGCTGCGGGATGATCTCGGGTGCCTCGGGGTTGCGCAGCAGCCAGCGCCGGATGGTCGGGTCCGTGGCGTGCACGGACACGTACAGCGGCGAGAGGTGGTACTCGACGATTCGCGCCACATCCCAGGGCTTGAGGTTGGTCAGCGTGGCGAAGTTCCCGTAGCGGAACGAGAGACGGTAGTCATCGTCGCGGATGTAGAGCGGGTCCCGTAGCCCGGCGGGATTGCCGTCTACGAAGCAGAAGTCGCAGTGGTTCGCGCAGCGGCGGATCCGCGGCGGCTCGAGGGTCACCCCCATCGGCAGGCCCTCCGGGCGCTCGACGTCGTACTCCACCTCCTGCCCCGTCGGAAGCTTCGCGGCAAGGGTGAAGCGGTCCTCAGCCGTGAGGAACTCCCAGTCGAGGAAATCATCGAGCGCGCGGCCGCCTACGGCGCGGAGCTCCGTGCCCGGCACGAGACCGAGTTCGGCGCCGAGCGAACCCGGCGCCACCGACTGGACGCGAATCACGCTATCTGCCCGGACTTCAAGGACTTTGTGAGTCCTGCGTCGCAACCTCAACGCAGGCTGGAAGTTCCGCGAGTCGTTAAATATCACTTATGGAGCCCGATAGCGCCAGCCGGCGATGCCCGGCCCGCTCACTTTGAGGTCAACCTTGAAGCTCTGGCGCGCTGGGATGGTGGGCACGTCGTGGCTCGCGGTGGCGACCACCCGGCCACGGGCGTCGAGAAACTCGACCGTGAGCCGGAAAGGCTTGGAGGCAGCCGGCTTGAGGTTCGTGGCGAAGGCGGTGAGCGAGGCGCCCGTCGAGTCGGACAGAAAACTCGGCACCGTGACTTCGACCGCCAGGTCGAAGCCGGCGCGGGTGACGTAGGCCGCAGCCGAATCCGACCGACCGCGGAAATCCCAGCCGGCCGCCACCAGCTTGAGCACGCTGCGACTCAAGGGATCGAGCGCGAGCAGCCGCTGTGCGGCCGGGAGCAGGTTGGTCGAATCACGGAGCTCGTAGTAACCCACCGCCAGCGAATACAAGGCCTCCCGGCGGTACGGGTTCCGCTCGAGCCCGATGGCCAGCGCCCGAACGCCCGGGCGGTAGAGACCCTGGCCCACGAACCGCTCGCCCGCGGCGAGCAGCTCGGCCGGATCGAGGCCCTTCGCGTGGGCGGAGAGCGAGTCGAACACCGCGGCCGACTCGGCCAGCCGGTTGCTCTGTCCAAGGAGGGCGGCGAGCGCCACCGCGGCTTCCACGGCGTCGGGGTAGACCGCCAGGTACTCCTTCAACGCCGCGATGGCGGCGGCGAAGGCGGTCTGGAGGACCCTGTCGCTCTCCGCCAGCTCGGTGAGCGTCGCCGCGCGGG
This sequence comes from Gemmatimonadota bacterium, assembly GCA_003222235.1. GTDB lineage: Bacteria > Gemmatimonadota > Gemmatimonadetes > Gemmatimonadales > GWC2-71-9 > AG12. Next base: position 1,953 of record QHVD01000395.1, read on the forward strand.
AAGCTCGGGCCTGCGCAACGGCCTGGCTGCGGGCGGTGGAGTCCCGCGTGAAGAGCTTCTGGTCGGCCGGGGCGAGCTGCCGCCGGCGGGCCCGACGCGATTGTGAGGACGCGATGAGCTTCGCGAGCACCGCGGAATCGTCGGGCAGCCTTCGATCAATGGAGTCGAGCCGGGCGCGGAGCCGGGGCACCGCCGGCGCCGCCGGGTGGCCCTGCACCCGCCGCACCAGGAGCCGCCAGGCGTTCGAGAGGGCTTCCTTCTTGTCCCGGGCGAACGTCGTGTCGCTCCCAGCCCCCTCAGCGGCGCGCCGGTAGTAGGCGAGCGCCGAATCGTCGTTGTTCTTGCTCGCGTACCAGCCGGCGAGCGCGCCGAGCGGCTTGGGGTTCGCACGATCGAGCCGGGCGGCGAGACGGAACATCGCCAGCCCCGAGTCCTCTTTGCCGTCCTGCCACGCCGCGAAGCCGTCATTCACGATCTTGGTCCAAAGCTGGCCACGGTAGCCGGCGATGTCCTCGGCGCACCCGGGCGCGAGAGCCAGCGCACGGGCGAAGGCGGTGTCGGCGCCCGCGGCGTCGCTCAGCGCGACGTAGGAGCGACCGAGGTAATACCACGCGGCGGGGTTCTGGTCCTGCCGGTCCTGGAGGATCGCTTCGGTGAGGGCCTGCCTCGCCCGGGCAAGCTGCTGGTCGGGGCGATCCGGCTTCTCGAGCGCGTCCTTCAGCGCCCGCACTCCGCCATTGATCTTGGCTTGCCCGGGGCTCAATTCGCAGGGCGGCTGCGGCGAGACCCAGCGGCCCTGCGCGGCGATGGGGACGGCGACGAAACCGGAAAAGACAGCGGCCAAAGCCGCACACGCCACGGGACGCATGGTTCCGCCACCCGGAGACATCCTGGCCGGGTCAGAGCGGGCGATGGGATTCGAACCCACGACGTCCAGCTTGGGAAGCTGGCATTCTACCCCTGAATTACGCCCGCGGGGTTGCTGCTGCTCAACAAGTTACGGAATAAGGGTGGCTGCGTCGGTGGTGTCAATGGTGGTTCCAGACCACCCGGCGCGCGCTCCCCAACCAAGCCTAATGTTGTACTCCACGACCTCCGCGCGGTGGCGCACCTGTCCGAGGTGGCCGTCCACGCGGCGCACCATCGTCTCGCGGCCGTCGGCCGGAACGTCACGACGCCCCGGTCGAGCGACACGTCGTCCGCCTCGTGGCTGGAGGCGCTGACCCGTGCCGCCTCGTTGTCGCCGAGCATGATCAGAGTCCTCACCCCCTGACCCCCTCTGCCTGCGGGAGAGGGGGAACTCATGGCCTCCTCCGGAAGGGAGAAGGGAACAGGCAGTGACGACCTCCGATGGGGAACGACCGGCCGACCTACGATCCAGGGTCGGGAGACCGTCCATCGTCCCCCCTCTCCGGAACGGAGAGGGGGACAGGGGGTGAGAACCTCCGAAGAGGGTGAGGACGTGAGAAGGGGACTCGTTCTGGTTGAGGACTCGTTCCGAAGAATGGGAGGACATCTGGGCGAGAAACCGGGGCGTGAGGACTCCCAATCGGAGGAGACAGGGTGGGAGGACTCCGCAATGCAGGGGTCCAGAGGATTCAGGAGGGAACGGACGGACGATCTCCTACAGCGCGATCCCCACGAGATGTGCGCCGGCGCTGAGTGAGCGCGCGAGGTCGAGCCGGAGGGTGCCGGGCGCGGCGACGAGGGGGAGTGAGTGTGGGCTGGCCGCCTTCGGGGACAGCAGTCCCTCCCACTTTGGCAAACGGCACGCTGTTGACCCTGACGATCTCATCCCAGCTCATGAAGGTGTTTGCCCAACTCTCCGCGCCGCTCAACCCGAGCGTCACCCCACCATGGCGGAACGAGAGATCGACATCGTCCGACCAAGTGTCCACACCCATGTATCCGGAATCGTTCAGTGTCGCGTGCGCGTCGGCGGCCGAGTCGTCCAACTGAATCACAGTGATGCCTGAGTGCAAGGCCGCCGCATAGTGGCCCGCTCCCTGAAAATCCACGCGTTGCTGGCCATCACTCACCCAGCCCACGGCCGTTGCGGCAAACGGCGGATCGGCGGTCGCGTGGCGGATGGTGTAGTCGAGGTACGCGGCGCCGTCACCCACGCCGGTCGCCGTGGCATGAACGGCCGTCGTGTCACCGGTGCTCGCGTCCGTGAGATCGAGCTGTCCGATGGCCGTCGCCGGGCACAGAATCGAACCCACCGAAGCGAGCTGATAGAGCGTGAGTCGCACGGCGTGAGGCGGAGCGCCCGTCTGGGCCGTGAGCACGTAGCGCTGGGAATCGCAGCTGAAGGCAAGTGTCTTCCCGAGGAGGGAGTCGGGTATCAGCGGCGCTCCTCCGACGGGCCGCGGGATCGGGAGACCATACAAGAACGCGCCCGCGGATCGCGCAACGGGCGAAGTGAACACTGTGTCGATCGCGTCGAGGCTCGAGCGTACGCCGGCCGGATCGGTGAGCGTGCCCGGACCGGTTGACTCGACGCACGCGCCGGCCGAGAGCACTACGGCCCAGAGGGGTGAGCAACGGCTCATCACGAGCGCCCGGATTGGTCCCGATCATGATACCCAGGGAGGGCCTTACGGGGTCACCGTGGCCTCATGGCCATGGTAGCGCATCTCCCGCCCATC
>QHVD01000396.1 GCA_003222235.1 Gemmatimonadota bacterium
TCGAGCACCTGGATCTCGTAGAACGACATCAGAAACACGCCGCTGTTGCCGCGCTCCTGGCCTTCGCCCCGGGGTGGGGTGGGTGTCGCCCATTCGATGTGGAGCTGGACGTCCCCGAAGCCGCGCTTCGTCAGCATCGGCCCGGCGCCGGGCGCGACTTCGACGTAGCCGTCCCGGACGACCCACTTCGCCGGCGAGCCATCCTGCGACTGCCACTGTGAAAGGCTCTTTCCGTCGAACAGCACGATCGCGTCCGACGGCGGCGGCACCGGCGGGCGCTCCGGGCCGGGATCGACGACGGGAGGCCGGGGGCGGTCCATCGCGTGAACCGGCCATTGCTGAGCCCCTGAAGGCGCGGGAGTGGAAGCGAGCGTCATGAGCGCCAAGAGGCCCAGTGCGGAGTGCGGAATGCGGAATGCGGAATGTAAAGGTGAGCGTCGCTCGGCGAACGACCCTTCATGACAACTCCGCATTCCGCATTCCACACTCCGCACTGGTTTCAGGGTTTCCAAGTTCCCCTCGCCACCGCCGGCACGAACGCGTCGAGCCCCCTGGGCGGGAAGCCCAGCGTCTTGCCCTGCTCGGCGCTCATGTAGGCCGTCATCAAGAGCCTGACGACCTCGAGGCCGTCGTCGAAGGTGAGCTGCGGCGCGTCCCGCCCCAGGAACACGCGAACGAAGTGCCGGTCCTCGGCCTCATAGCCGTACGCCGCCGGCTCGCCTGCGATCACCGGCATCAGCCCAATCTCGGCATTCTGCTTCTCGACCAGGTCTTCGCCCGCCTTCCCTTTGACCTCGCGACTGAAGAACAGCTTGAGCCCGCTGTCGAGGGAGTTCCACGACATCGAGTACTCGGGGCCGAGCAGCTCGGCCGAGAGGCGGAGCCCGGCGCCGACGAAGCTCCAGGAAGTCGTCGCCTCGCCCAGCACGATCGCGCCCCCGTCCGCCTCGAACTCGATCATCACGCTGGCGAAGTCCTCGGCGGGCTGCTTCGCGTAGTCCACGTCCTTCCCCATCGTCCGCTGGAGACGCTTCGCGTAGGTGGGCTGGCTCCACTTGAGGCTCGCGATGTGCCCGGTCACGCGCACCGGCCGCACGGACGAGAGCGGCGCGTCCGGCTTGGTCAGGAGGTGCCGCACCACGAGCGACGAGTGGCACATCATGTCGTTCAGCACGCCGCCGCCCTGCAGCCTCCCCTGCCAGAACCATGGCATGTGCGGTCCGCTGTGCTCTTCGGCCGCGCGGGCGAGGTAGGGGCGACCCGTAAGCGCCGCGCCCCGTGCCCAGATGATGGCCCGGCCCTGGATCACGGCCGGCGCGAACAGCTGGTTCTCGAGGTAGCCAGTGGCGATCCCGGCCTTCTTGACGAGCTCGGTGACCCGTTTCGCTTCGGCGACGTTGCGCGCAAGGGGCTTCTCGCACGCGACGCCCTTGAGCTCCCCCTTGCCGCCCGCAACCGTGTCGGCGATCTCCTCGACGTTCTCGATCCGGGCGAAGTTCGGCCCGCACAGCCACAGGGCGTCGATGGCGGGGTCCGCCACCAGGTCCGCAATGGAGCGGTAGGCCTTCGCCTGCCCCACGTCGAGGCGCCGCGCGAGCGCCGCCGTCTCCTCCGCGTGCTTCTTGCTCGGGCTCCAGACACCCAGCACGTCCGCGTCGCGCACGGCCCGGAACGCCTGCAAGTGAAACCGGGCGTTGAACCCGCTGCCGACGAAGCCGACACCCAGCCGGTTGCCGTTCTTCACATTTCTCGCTTCCCGTTTTCCGTGTCCCGTTTCCCGTCAGTCTTGGTAGTTGACGCCGAGCTTGGCGAGCGCGTCGGGGGGACACCCTTTCCACTCGGAGACGAAGGTGTTCCCGATGTAGCGCAGATCCTGGACGCCCATCTTGCTCGAGAAGAAGCCCGAAGCGGTCAGGTCGCGAAACCGGTTGAAGAAGGCGACGCCCGTGGCACGCTCGGGCTTGGCTCGTTTCGGCCACGCGATGTCGTCGAGCACGGCGGTGCGTTCGGCCCCCGTGCACGCCACGAACGGCTTGCCGTAGCGGCCGTCGCATTCGTGGTCGAGCCAGGCCAGCCCGCCGCGGACGGGCGTCTCGAGGTCCGGGTCGTCGCCCAGCATGAAGTCCATGAATTCCGGCACGCCGGCGTCGGTGGCGCCGCCGGAGCGGTCGTCCTTCGGGATGATCAGGTCCACGAGCACCCGCACGGTCTCCCATTCGTGCGGCGTGAAGACTTTCGGCTCGTACGGGCCGGCCGCCCGGGCGGCGCGCACGCGGCGGTGCACCTCGCCGGCCGTGGCCCAGTCGACGGTCGCTGCGAACGGCGCGGCGGCGAGCAGCCCGACGACTTGGCGGCGGTTCACAACTCACCCCGCTTCATCTGGTCCGCGA
>QHVD01000146.1 GCA_003222235.1 Gemmatimonadota bacterium
TGTCCGCCTGAGCCGAGGCGTTGTAGTCACGCCGCAAGAGAATCGTGTGGCAGCCCGCCCGCCGGCCCGCTTCCACGTCCTTCCAAGAATCCCCCACCATGTAAGACTGCGACAGATCGACGCCCCAGCGCTCGGCGACGGTGACCAGCAGCCCCGGTTGCGGCTTGCGGCAGGTGCACCCATCGGCGTCGTCATGGGGGCAGATGGCGACGTCATCCAGCGGAAGCGTCCGCTGCAGTGCCGCCGTTATCCGGGCCAGCTCCTCGGGCGCGAGCCGGCCGCGCGCCACATCCGGCTGGTTCGAGGCCACGAAGACGGGCAGGCCGCTCCGGCGCAGCTGCTGAATCGCCTCCGCGCTTCCCGCCACGACGTGCAACTCGTCGGCGCGCCGCGGCGACAGCGGCACACCGTTCTGCACCACGACGTCGTTCAGTACGCCGTCGCGATCCAGGAACACTGCGCTCCGTCCGTTTGCCGGTCCCATTCACACCTCGACCACCGCGCCCGCCGCCGCGGAACGGTACAACGCATCGACCATCCGCATCGCGGCGACTCCATCGTCGGCGGTCCCGAGCATCCCTTCACCACCGTCGAGCGCCCGCACGAAGTCCTCCCACTCGAGTCGCCAGGACTCGTCCGGTCCGTCGAAGGCGTGAGTCTCCCTCTCCGGCGCCCCGCCTTCCAAGCGGCGCCGGTACACGTTCAGCGTTTCGACGCCGTAGCTCCCACCCAGGCCCTGCACCGTCACAGCCCCGGTGTGCCCGTAGACGTCGAAGCCGAACTGATTCTTCCACACCGTCAGGCTGGTGTGCAGCGCCGCCACAGCGCCGCTCGGGAAGCGAAACAACCCGAACGCGTTGTCCTCGAGATCGCCCAGCGGCCACACCGCCGTCTGCAGCACGGCGAACGCCTCGTGCGGAACCCCCACGAACCAGTGGAGCAGATCCACCACGTGCACGCCCTGGTCGATGAGCTCGCCTCCGCCCGCGAGCGCCCGGCTCCCGCGCCACTCGCGCTCGTAGCCGGGCCGGCCGCCGTGCCCGTAACGGCAGTGCAGGTTGATGACCTCGCCGATCCCTCCATCCGTCACGCGGCGCCACGCCTCCGCGATCGCGGGGTGGTAGCGGTGGTTGAAGCCGACCTTGAGGACGCGCCCGGCCGCGCATGCCGCAGCGCGGATCCGCTCCGCTTCCGCAACGTTCCGCCCCATCGGCTTCTCCACCAGTACGTGCTTGCCGGCCGACAAGGCGGCGATGGCGATCTCCGCGAGATAGCCGTTCGGAGTGGCGACCACGATGGCGTCGAGATCCGGTCGCTCCACGACGCGACGCCAGTCGTCCGTCGCCTCGGCCCCGCTCACGGCCGCCGCTTCGTTCGCCGCCGCAGCGACCCGGTCGGCCACCGCTGCGCACTCGGTATGAGGGCTCGCACCCGCCTCGATCGCCCGGCGCCGCCCGATCAGCCCGCAGCCCACGACGCCGACACGGAGCCGTGCACTCACTGCCAGTCCATCCCACGGTCGCGGGGGACGATGCGCCGCAAGGTGAACAGGTCGGAATCGCGAATCTGCCCCAGTCGCTCGGGCCACGCCTCCCACCGGTCGTGTGGCGCCGCCACGAACCGCCCGGTGATCCCCTGCGACCGCGGGGACAGCAGAAACGCCGCCGTCCGCGCCGCGACCGACGCCGGCACCGCCCCGCTCTCGAGCTTCGCCAGCGTCGCTTCCCGGTAACTGCCAGCGGCCTCGACGTCTGCGGCCAGGGTTTGCTCGTGCAGGCGGGTCGCGACGAATCCCGGGGCCACGCAGTTGACCCGGATTCCGTGCTCGGCCACCTCGAGGGCGAGCGTCTCGGTGAAGCGCACCACGCCCACCTTGGCCGAGGCATAGGCCGTGTAGCGCGGAAACGGTGTGGCCGCCCCACCCCCCGACATGAGCACGAGCGAGCCCGGGGTGCGCCTCGAGATCATGCGCTGGCAAGTGGCGCGGGCCATCAAGAACGTGCCGAGCAGGTTGATCCGGACCGCCTCCCACCACGCCTCTGGATCGACTCCAACCACGGGCCCGATCGGACCGAGGACCGCGGCGCAGTGGACGAGACCGTCGAGCCCGCCCAACGCGCACGCCACATCCAGTACGCGCTCGACGTCCGCGGAACACGCGACATCGGCGCGAACAGCGCGCACCACGGCGCCGGGCAGGATCCGCAGCTTGGCGCCGACTTCCTCGAGAGCACCCTCCCCGAGCGCGCAAATGACCACCCGGGCGCCGGCGCTCACCAGCTCTGCCGCGCAGGCGAACCCGATACCCATGCTTCCGCCGGTGACGACGACGGTAAGTCCGCCGAGGGACGCCCGATTCAGGTCGAACTCCGGTCGCTGCCGACCCGATTCAAACCGGCGCCGACAGCGAAGCCGCCGCTGCCCGCTCTGGAACTGTGCCCACCGCGGGATGGAGAATCATTGATTGCGTGCTTGCGACATTCGCCACGACCTTCGTCCCTTCACGCTCCAGATCATAGTGGAGCCGCGGCAGTCCGTGCGACAGCATGAAGTCCTCCAGCTTGCGGGACGTGCTCGGGCAGTAGAGCATCAGAAACCCGCCGCCGCCGGCTCCGATGATCTTCCCCCCGAGCACGCCACAGCGGGCACGGACCTCGTCGTACAGCTCGTCGATCCACGGCACGCTGATCTTCTCGGACATGCGCTTCTTCTTCATCCAGTGCTCGTGGAGCAGGTGTCCCCACCGGTCGAAGTCCTCCGACTGGATCGCATCGAGGATCGCGTTCCCGAGCTCCTTGATGCCGTTGAGGGAGTCCTCCACCTCCACCCGCCGCGGCGACGCGGACCGCATGGCGGCATCCTGATGGGACAGCACGTCGAGCGTATTGTGCAGGAGCCCCGTGTAGTAGATCTGCGTGTGCGCGATCAAACCGGCGAGCGCGCCGTCTCTCAGCTGCACCGGGCGAACCTCGATTGTGCCGTCTACGGCAATCTCCAACACCGTGAGGCCACCGTAGGCTGCCATATATTGATCCTGTTTGCCGACACCCTTTTTCAAGACGTTCAGCTCGATGTGGCACGCCTCCTCGGCCAGCGTCTGCAGCGTTACATAGTTTCGCCGGTAGTGGTGCAAAGCGGTCAGCAAGCCCACCAGGTACGCGCCTGACGAGCCCACTCCCGTCCCCGCCGGCAGGTCGGCCATCGAGGCGATCTCCATCCGGTCCTCGATGCCGTGCAGCCGGAGTGCTTCACGCGCCAATTCGTGCTCGAGCTGAGAGACGTGATCGACGATCTCAGTCTTGGAGTAACGAACGCGAATCTTTCGGTCCACGCCCGGCGGATTCGTCATTACGTACATGTACTTGTCGATACCCATCGCAAACACGAACCCGCCGTGTTTCTCGTAGTACGACGGCAGGTCCGTACCGCCCCCGCCCAGCGTCACGCGAAACGGTGTACGCGTCACGATCATGGGAGCCTCACCTGTCCGGAGCCGATGAGCGCCATGCCGCGCTCGTAGCTCGCGGGCGTATCGAGCCCCAGGCAGTATCCCTCGATGCGATAACCCGATAGCCGCGCGCCTCGGGCCACGAGGACCGGAAACACATCCTTACCCCAGTCCAGAAAGCGGCCCTCCGGAAAGTCCGCCAGAACGCCCTTCTCGACCGCATACACTCCCGCGTTCACGAAGGGGCCCGCCTTACTGTCCGCGGGCCCCTCCACGAACGACGCGACGCGGTCGTCGTCTCCCAGAGCCACGCGGCCACCTGCCATGCCGGTGTTCGGGGTTCGCTCGTCGAACAGGGCGATCGAAACTTCCGCGCCGCGCGCGCGGTGGGAGGCGATAAAGGCCGGGAGGTCGAGCTGGACCAGGTTGTCCCCATAGACGACCAGGAACGTCTCGCTCAGCCAGGGCAGGAGCTTCCGGACGCCGCCCGCGGTGCCCAGGATAGTCGGCTCTTCGGAATAGCGGATCCGCACTCGCCATGCGGCACCGTCGCCCAGCGCGGCTCTGATCAGGTCGCCGCGATAATGAACATTGACCCAGATGTGACGAATACCCGCACCGGCCAGCCAGCGGATGTTGCGGACGAGGATCGGCTCACCCTGAACCGCCAGCAGCGGCTTCGGGACGCCCCTCCCGACGGTGGCGATCCGCGTGCTGTTGCCGGCGGCGAGGAGGACCGCGTCAGCGGGCAGCGGACAACGCGGGGCTGCGATCGATGACGTGCTCACGGATGTAGGCAATGGACCGCTCGAGCCCGGTGGTGAGATCCACTTCTGGCCGCCATCCGAGCGACTGCGCCCGGGTGATATCAGCCAGGGTCTGCTCGGCCTCACCCGGCAGGTCGGGCTCGTGCCGAGGCTCCATGTCGCTCCCCAGGAGGGAGCGAACGTGGTCGAAAATCTCTCGCACAGAGTAGCTCACGCCGGAGCCGAGGTTGTACGTGTTACCGTCGGTCCGATCGTCCCGGGCGCACAACGGGTGAAAGGCGTTGACATCGTCGATGTAGATGAAGTCGCGGCGCTTGGTTCCCGCGCCGTAAATCACCGGGCGCTCGCCCCGTAACAGTTTGATGATGAAAGCGCTCATGACGGGGGGAATGGTGCGCCGGTAATCCTGCCGAGGGCCGTAGACGCAGAAGTACCGCAGGCCGGTCACCACCAGACCCGAGAAGCGTTCGTAGCCTTTTGCTGAGCGCGTAGAAGCTCAAGGGTCTCGTTTCCGACTCGGCCGACGGGAAACGCGTCAGCCCCTCGTATAGCGCCGCGGACTCGGCGTAGACGACCTTACGAACCCCGGCTCTGCGTGCCGCCTCGAACACGTGGGCCGTCCCATGGACATTGACGTCGAACGTCTCGACCGGGTCGGCCTGGCAGTCCGCGATGCAATTCTTCGCTGCCAGATGGAAAACGACATCGCTGCCCTCGTACAACACATCGGCCGCGGGATCCCGGATATCACAGCTGTGAAACTCGACCCGATCCGGGACCTGGTCGCTGACACCGTAGGCCAGGTTGTCGATCCCGACCACACGATGCCCCTCGGCCACGAGCCGCTCAGCCAGGTTACTGCCGATGAAACCGGCCACGCCGGTGATGAGGAAGGACGTCATGTTATCACGTACTCGGCTACCTGCGCGTCGGTGTAAAACATGTTCACGGTCTGGCGCGACAGCTCATCGAGATCCATCCCGCGCATCGGCAATTTGTCGAGCAGCGCTTTCGTGGCTGTGACGATGTGGCACCCGCACCCATCGGCCTGGTAGATGTTCAAGACTTCCCTCGGGCTGGCCCACAGCAGCCGCGCGTTCGCATTGCCGGAAACGATCCGCGCCGAGCGCCGCATGATCGGCATCGGGTCCCGGCCCGTATCCGCGATCCGGCCGGCAAAGACCGACACGATGGCCGGAACAGAGGGGGACAGGATCTCGACTACAGCCGCCACCTGCTGCTCGGTCATCAGCGCCGTGACATTCACCTTGACGCCCGCGGCGACCAGACTGCGGACCAGCGGCAAGGATGACTCGCCCCTGGTGTTCGTGATAGGGATCTTGACGAACACATTCTGGCCCCAGCTGGAGATCACCAACGCCTGCCGAGCCATCTCAGGGAAATCGTCCGCGAACACCTCGAACGAGATCGGGAGGTCACGGATCTCGGCCAGCACCGACCGGGCAAAGGCTGCGTAATCCGTGACACCCGCCTTGCGCATCAACGTGGGATTGGTGGTAAAGCCGCGAACGACACCGGCTCGGTATGCCTCCAGCATCTCCCGCAGGTCGGCCCCGTCGGCGTAGACCTCGATACGTAGGCCGGTCTCGGCGCGCGGTGATGGCCGTCGGTCAACCTCCGCTTTCTCGACCAGCCGCAGGCGGGGCTGATCCTCGCGCCACAAGGCTGTGGGACGCGCGCCGGCGACCTCGGCTGAGCCGGGCACCCACAACACTTGGCAACCGGCAGCGACCGCCGCGTCCACGACACCTTGAAACTCTACGTCGGTGAGATCACCACAGACCACGACCTTGTGCGCGCCTGAAGTGCCGAGCAGGAGATGAATGTCGCCGATGTGCCCGAACGCTCCTGGAGCAGGTGGGACCTCGACGTCCACAAAACCGATGGGGCGAAATTCAGCGCTCTTGGCGAACGCGGGGCTCCCTACAGCGGCGAGGCAGTCCGCCGCCGCTCCGATGAACAGGGTGTCGAGCCCGTCCCGGTGTGGAGACTGCGCCCACGCTGGTGGGGGGAGAACGTGACGGGGAGCGCGCCCGTGTGCGGAGGCGCTGCCACCCGCCACCGATAGCGCCTCCGTGGTCGAGGCTGCCTGCCCTCGTGTGACGCTGCCCGGCACGTGCTCCACGACGAGCGATCCCTCCCAGGACACCAGCGACACGCCGCGCCCGCATCGGGGTACCGTGCGGCCGCTCGAGTGACTTACATCACACCGGGTTCTTTGCCACTTCTTTCTCCCCAGCGGGCCGCCGCGTCTCCGACGCAGCCTGGACCGCAGTGATGCACCGTCGCCGTCAAGCGGCCCTCAAGCCGCGGGAACGCAGTTCCCGCGCGCTTCGGACCTCCCCAGCGTCATGTTGGATGGAATACCTGATCGCGGGTAGCGCACCCGTTCACCGCCCCCCCGCCACATCAACGAGGGAATCGGCTGCCCGCCGATCACTGCCACGTTGCGCCAGCACAACAATACACGCCTCCCGCACGCACTCCACGAGGCCACCGCGCCGCCGACCGATCGAAGGACGCACAAGGGCTCACACGGTGGCGATCGAGTGAGGGAGGCAAATATACCCGTGGACGTGCGGCCCGCTAGGTCCCACTTCTCCACTTCCGCACGCAGTTAAGTTGTTCCCGATGCGAAACTTGACCAGGCGCAGGCTGCTATCTGTCACCTTGGGTGCGGCAACCGCCGCCGTCGCGGGCGACGCGCTGCTCGTCGAACCCACGGAAATCAAGGTGACCCACCACGACGTCCCCGTCCCTGAGTTGCCGCCTGCGCTCGAAGGCCTCCGCATCGGCTGCCTCACCGACGTCCACCTGTATCACAACATTTCGGCGGCGGCCCGGGCGGCGCTCGAGCATCTGCATCGCGAGCGGCCTGAGGTCGTGGTATTGATCGGCGACATCTGCAACTCCCGAGACGATCTGGCGAACTTGGCCGCGTGGGCGCGGCAGGCCCGCGGCAGCGCCGCGACGTTCGCCACCCTCGGCAATTGGGAGCACGATGCCGGGATCGACCGTTTCACGGGCGAGCGCGTCTATGACCGGGCGGGTGTCGAGCTGCTTTACAACTCCACGGGTCGCGTGACGGTGGGCGGCGCAACGCTCGCCGTCGTGGGGATCGACGACCCGGTGCTCGGCGAGCCCGACCTCCCTACCGCCCTGGCCGGCGTCCGCGCGGGCGACGTGAGCACTTGGGTGATGCACGGTCCGGGCTACGTGGACACGGTCCCGCGGCAGACCGCACCGAAACCGGCGGTAATCCTCGCGGGGCACACGCACGGCGGCCAGATTCGGCTGCCGTTCTACACGCCCTACACACCGGTGGGTAGCGGTCGCTTCGTCGCGGGTTGGTACCGCGACACCGTCGCGCCGCTCTACGTCTCGCGCGGTATCGGAACGGTGCTCGTGCCGGCTCGGCTGTTCTGCCCGCCGGAGCTGCCCGTGTTCACCTTGCGGCGGGGGCCGCCACACGATGGCCCGCGGGCGCCGGCGTGAAAAACTCGTCCATGTCCGGCGCGTCGGCCGCGGCATTTGGAAACGCCGTCACGCCCAGCCACTTGAGTGATAACCGCAGGGCGCTCTGATGCTGGTATGGCGTGCTAGACCGGTAGCCGCGCTTCGCTTTCGGACTCACCACCACCCAGGCGATCCGCCCGCCCCCCTTGGTGCTGTCGCTGACCGCCTCGTCGAATGCGATGATCAGCAGGCCGTCCCGTTGGAACGTCGGGCTCGCGATGAGCGGCTCGATATTGGTCTTGAGCCACGCATCGGCCGTGCTCAACGGGCAGTCGTGCGCGTCGTTGCACAGGTTCGGCACCAGCATCGAGTAGTTGGGCAGCGTGCCCGCCGCCAGGTCCACTGCGAACTGGCTGAACGGCACCATGTTGTTCCGTTGCGCCGTGTCGTTCACCACATCCGAGAGCAGCGCGATGACGTTGTGCTTCCGGGCGTATTTGCGTCTACCGGACCCGGCGTATCCCACGTAGGGTAGGTCTTCCGCGTACGACCTCCACGTCTTCCCGGCCGCGATCAGCCGCCGCACGACGTTGTCCGTGGAGACGATCTTCCCGTAGCCGTCGTCGTTCGCGATGGTGTCCCCCACGGTCATCATGAAGTAGTTGCCGATCGACGGGTGCGTGTTGGCGTAGAATTGCGTCGCCAGGCCGTACTGTTGCGCCAGGCCGTTCAGATACGGCATCGACGGGTTGCCGATTACACGCGCGAAATCCGCGTTCTCTTCGACCACGATGAACACGTGCTCGGGGGATGTGCCCGTTCCGGGCCCCGGCCGTGAGGCGCGGTTCTGACCCGTGCCGCACGCCAGGAGCAGCAGCGCCGCGCACCCCAGCGCACCCGCGGCGAGTGCGCGCCGCGGAGCCGCGGCGACCATTATTCGACCGTGACGCTCTTGGCGAGGTTGCGGGGCCGGTCGACATCACAGCCGCGCAACACCGCGATGTGGTAGGCGAGAAGCTGCAACGGGATCGACGTCAACACCGGCGAGAGCAGCGGCAACGTGGCCGGGACGCGGAGCTGCTGATCGGCGAGCGCGGAGAGGTCGCCGTTCCCTTCGCTCGTGAAGGCGATGATGCGGCCGCCCCGCGCCTTCACCTCCTGCATGTTCGACAGAACCTTCTGATATACGGCGTCCTTCGGCGCCACGAATACCACCGGCATGTTGGCGTCGATCAACGCGATCGGCCCGTGCTTCATCTCGGCGGCGGGATATCCCTCCGCGTGGATGTAGCTGATCTCCTTGAGCTTGAGGGCACCTTCGAGCGCCACCGGGAAATTCACGCCGCGTCCCAGGTAGAGAAAGTTGGGCTTGTCGGCGTAGCGCTCGGCGAGCGCTTTCACTTGCGGCTCGAGGGCCAGCGTGCGGCTCACCAGCTGCGGCAACTGCGCCAGCCGGCACACGATCTCCCGCCCCTGCTCCTCGTCGAGCCCGCGTTGACGGCCCAGGTAGAGGCCGAGCATCACCAGGGCCACGATCTGGGAGGTAAACGCCTTGGTGGACGCCACGCCGATCTCCGGGCCCGCGTGCAGATAGATGCCGCCGTCCGCCTCCCGGGCGATCGTGCTGCCCACTACGTTGACGATGCCCAGCACGCGCGATCCCGCGGCGCGCGCCGCGCGCATCGCCTCGAGCGTGTCCGCAGTCTCGCCCGACTGCGAGATGGCGATCGTCAGCGTGCCGGGCAGCGCGAGCTGCCGGCGGTAGCGGTACTCGGAAGCGTACTCGACCTGGACGGGTATCCCCGTCAGATCCTCGATCACGTGCCGCCCCACCAGTCCGGAGTGCCAGGACGTCCCGCACGCCACCACGACGATGCGGCGGATCTCGGCGCAGGCCTCGGGCGGCAGGTTGAGGCCGTTGAGGCGGGCTGTGCCATGCTCGAACAGGAGCCGGCCACGCAGCGTGGCGCGCACCGTGTCGGGCTGCTCCATGATCTCCTTGAGCATGAAGTGGGGGTAGCCCCCCAGCTCGATCGCCGCGAGGTCCCAGGTGACGTCGTCCACTTCGCGGAGCTGCACGTGGGAGTCGCTGTCGATCACGTGGTACTCGGTCGGCGTGAGCACGGCGATGTCGCCGTCGTCGAGGTACACGACGGAGCGCGTGTACTCGAGGACGGCGGAGGCGTCGGAGGCGACGAAGAGCTCGTTGTCGCCGATGCCGAGCAGCACCGGTGAGCCCTGCCGCGCCACGACGATCTTGCCGGGCTGGGCGGCCGACATCACGGCCAGGCCGTAGGTGCCCTCCACGTGTGCCAGCGCCGCGATGACGCGATCCTCGAGCGTCGCGCCCGCCGCGTCCTCGATGAGGTGGGCGAGCGTCTCCGTGTCGGTCTCGGTCGTGAAGCGGTGGCCCTGTCGCTCGAGCGCGGCGCGCAGCGCGTCCGCGTTCTCGATGATGCCGTTGTGCACCAGGGCGATGTCGCCGGTGCAGTCGCGGTGCGGGTGGGCGTTGCGCCCGGTGGGGGCGCCGTGCGTGGCCCAGCGGGTGTGGGCGATGCCGCTCGTGCCGTGGAGCGGCTCGCGCCCGAGGCGTTCCTTCAGCGCGTGAACCCGCCCGGCGAGCTTCAGCACCTGCAACCCGGCGCCGTTCTGGATCGCGACGCCGGCCGAGTCGTACCCGCGATACTCCAGGCGCCGCAGCCCTTCCAGCAGGATCGGCGCCGCGTCACGCGTGCCGACATAGCCGATGATTCCGCACATCTCAGGATTCCTCCGTGAACGACGCGCCCGCGCCGGGCGAAGAGCCGAGCAGCGGCTCGCCCCGCGCGACGAGCCCGAATTGCGCAAGCTGCGCGAGCTTGTCGATCAGCTGCCCCGCCATCTCTTCGGGCAGAAGCAGGGCACCGCACTCGACGCACAGCACTCCGACGTACCCCACAGGGCTCGTCGGGTGCTCGCGCCCGTGGGGCGGGCGATAACGTGTCGCTGCCTGCAGGACCAGTCCTGCGCAACGGCGGCATAGCATGGTTCTCCTCCTCGCCGCGTGTTGCGGCTCTCCGGGTGGCGCGGTACGTCCCTCTCTCAAGATTGAGGCCGGAGGGGCTCGGATCCGGCGCCGACCTCCCACTCGGTTCGCGCGCCACGAGTTGGCTGAAGCGGCCGCGCCTCACCCGCTGGCAGGCGCATGCTGGCGCGTCGGAGAAACGTGGCAGCGCCGCTACAGGATGTGGATGGAGCACCGCGACTTTAGCCCTGCCCAATCCGATGGCGCTCCGATAAGCCGCTCGGAGAACAGGGCTTAGCGCCGGCCCTACCGGTGCACAACTCCTGCACGCTTCTCTCGGGAGCGAGTGAGCCGCGCTAGCGGCGGGCGGCCCAGGCGGCAGGGCTGCCCTCTCGCTCTGAGAAGCTCGTTTCTTCCTGTGACAGAGGGCCCTAGTCATGCCTGACGCGGCTTCCCACCCGCCGCTGGTGCTCCTCGCAAACGCGCAGGAGTGGTTCTCGCGCTCACTCGAGAGCATCCTGCGCCCCGCAGGGTACGCCGTGCTCAAGGTGTACACCGCATCCGACGCAATGGAGACGGCGCGACGGACGCTGCCCGACGTACTCATCCTCGACACCGAGCTTCCGGACGCGAACGTCTTCGCCCTGTGTCGCGCGCTGCGCCTGGACCCCTACATCACCGCCAGCACGCTGATCCTGCTCACGACCCCGGGGCCGGTCGTGCGCCAGCAGCTGCTCGACGCGCTGCGCGCCGGGGCGAGCGGGCTGTGGGGCCCGCCCCTTGATACCGAGGAATTCGTGCTGCGCCTGGAAGGACAGTTGCGCCTTAAGGGCGACGCCGACCATGCGCGGGAGCAAGGCTTGGTGGACCCTCGCACCGGGCTCTACAACGCCCGGGGGCTGGCGCGCCGCGCCCGCGAGCTCGCCGCCCAGGTCGATCGCGCGCATGCGCCGCTTGCCTGTCTCGCGCTCGCCGTCGATCAGAGTGAGCCACACGGCGCCGGCGGCGGCGGGGACGACCTCGCCCTGGAGGCGCTCGCCCGGTTACTCCAAGGAACGGCGCGGCTGTCGGACACGACGGGGCGCCTGGGGCCCACGGAGTTCGCTGTGCTGGCGCCTTTGACCAGCCGCGCCGGGGTGGCGCGGATGGGTCAGCGCCTCGCCGAGGTGACGGAGTCCGGCCCGATGCTCCGCCTGCGTGCCGGCTACGACGCGGCGTCGGGCTTTCGCGACGCCGCGCTCGACCCCACTGAGCTGCTGACCCGAGCCCGCGCGGCGCTACGGGTGTCCCAGGCGGACCCCGCCGGGCCCTGGCTCCGGCCGTTCGAGGCGGGCCCTATGGCTTGATCCGGAAGCTCGCGAGCGAGGCTCGTTACCACCACCGTCACCACCAGGACCAACCACTTGAACCGTAACACGGCCGCGAGGCAACCTGCCCGCTCCCCCTCGGGGTGCGGGTAACCCACCTGCCACAAGGTCAGGACAGCGTCGGCGCGGGCCCTTCGCAATCGGTCACGACGTAACGACCTGAGGAACGCGCGGGACCTAACGCGCCATCCCACGTGGTGCTATTCTTGCATGGGTCTTTGGGGAGACTGGAGTCCGCTTTGGCGTGCGGCGCCGGTGGGCGCAGAAGCGGCGGACACATTAGGGGACCTCGATGTCAATCTCTCCCGGTTCGGAGACTGCGGACCGCCGAACGGAGTTGGGCACGACGCGCGGCGTCGGACAGTTGGTGCCTGTCGATCCGGCTACCAGAGCAACCATCCGTATCCTGATCGTCGACGACGAGCGCACGCTACGCGAGAGCTGCGCCAGCGCGCTGGCCGTCGATGGCTACAACGCCACGGTGTGCGGCCGGGGCGAGGAAGCCCAGGAGCTGCTGCGGCGCCGGGCGTTCGACATCGTCCTGATCGATCTGTACATGGGTCAAGTCCCCGGGATGCAGCTGCTCAGCGCCGCCCTCGCGACCAACCCCGACACGATCGCCATCGTCATCACCGGCAAGCCGACCGTCGAAACGAGCATCGAGGCGTTGCGCGCCGGGGCGTGGGACTATCTCCCCAAGCCGTTCACTGGTGCCCAGCTCCAGATTCTGGTGGGCCGGGCGGCACACGCCGTCGTGGTCGCGCGCGAAACACGCGCGCAGCACGCGAAGGGCGGAGCTCCCGCCGGCAAACCCGAGGAACTCTCCCTCCTCGGGAACGCGCCGCGCTTCCGGGAGGCGATCTCGCTCGCCCGGCGCGTGGCGGCGACGGACGCGTCGGTGTTCATCACCGGCGAGAGCGGCAGCGGCAAGGAGATCATCGCGCAGTTCATCCACCAGCACAGCCGGCGTGCGAGCCGCCAGATGGTGGCGATCAACTGCGCCGCCCTGCCGGAGACGCTCCTCGAATCGGAAATGTTCGGGCACGTGAAGGGCGCCTTCACGGGGGCGATCCGCGACAAACCCGGGCTGCTGGAGGCGGCCAACGGGGGCACGATGTTCTTGGACGAGCTGATCGAGATGCCGAAGCCGATCCAGGCGAAGCTGCTGCGGGTGATTCAGGACGGCGTGGTGCGCCGCGTCGGGAGCGAGAGCACCGATGCGATCGTGAACGTCCGGTTCATCGCGGCCACGAACCGCCATCCCGAAGACGCGGTGCGCTCCGGCACGCTGCGCGAGGACCTGTATTACCGCCTCCGCGTCGTGCCGATCCACGTGCCGTCGCTGCGTGAGCGGCCGGACGACGTCCCGCTGCTCGCGAACCACTTTCTCGCGTACTACTGGCAGCGTCACCGCGGCATCGACGCACAGCTACCGACGCTCAGCAAAGCCGCGATCTGGGCTCTGTGCGCGCACTCCTGGCCCGGCAACGTGCGCGAGTTGCAGAACGTGGTGGAGCACGCGGTGGTGCTGCTCGAGCCCGGCGCGGACGTGGAGCCCGAGGACATTCCCTTCATCAGCGACCACCGCGGGGACGCCGATCTCAAGGCGCTCACCGAGGACGCGAGCATGGAAGAGAGCTACTATGCGGCCCGGGATCGGCTGCTGGCCAAGTTCGACAAGCGCTATCTGACGCGCGTGGTGATCCGCGCTGGGGGGAACCTGTCCAAGGCCGCGCGGATGGCGCGCGTGGACCGGACCACGTTCTACCGGCTGATGGAGCGCCACGGGCTGCAGCGCAACCTGCTCGGCGGTGGCGAGGGCGAGGAGGAGTGACCCAGCCGCGCAGGACCCCCACGGACCACGGGCGCGGCCTCGAGATCGCGCGGGGCCCGGCCCCGCCGGCCGAGCCGCTGGCGGGCGTGTCCTCCGAGGCCATCACGACCGCCACCCGGCGCGTGGCGGAGCGCTGGCGCGACGAGGTGGCGGCGAGGCAACCCGACGTGGGAGATCCCGACATGGTCGCCGGCGTGCTCGCCGCCCTGGCGCTCGCGATCGACCAGCGGCGCCCCGGGTACGTCACGCAACTCGTGCCGCGCCCCGCGCCGACCCTCGCTGACCGACTGGTCGAGATGCTCCAGACGGAGCTGCTGCGCTCATGGTCGCAGACGGCGGACACGATCTCGCCCCGCGCGATCCTTGGCACCCTGAACGCCCTCGAGGACGTGCGGCAGGCGCTGGCAGAGGGCGCCGCCCAGGAGCTCGGCTCCCACCTCACCGGCGTGGACGGCCTGGAGCTGCTGGTGGAAGTGATCCACGACCTGCGGTCGCCGCTCACGTCCATTCTGTTCCTGGCGGAGACGCTGCAGCGCGGGCAGAGCGGTGACGTGAACGACGTGCAGCGGCGGCAGCTGGGGCTCATTTACAGCGCGGCCCTCGGGCTCTCCGCCCTCGTGAGCGACGCGATCGAGCTGGCCCGGGGCGGCAGCGCCCTGGCGGACCGCGTGCTGTCGCCCTTCTCGGTCACCGAGGTGATGGAGTCGGTGCGAACCATCGTCCAACCGATGGCCGAAGAGAAGGGCCTTGCGATGCACCTTGCGCCCCCCGGCGCCGACCGCCGCCTCGGTTCTCCGATGGCGCTCTCCCGGGTGCTGCTCAACCTCACGACCAACGCCCTCAAGTTCACCGAGCGGGGCTTCGTCGAGATCGCGTGCGAGGAGCGCAGCGCCAGCCGTGTGGTGATTTCGGTGCGGGACTCGGGGCCCGGGATCAACCCCGAGGCGCTGGCCAGCCTGTACCAGCCGTTCCGGCGCGCCCGCGGCCGTCCCGGCTATTGCTTCTCCGGAACGGGGCTGGGGCTCGCCATCACCCGCAAGCTGGTGGAAGCGATGGGTTCCACCCTGCGCATCGAGACGCGCCCCAACTGGGGCACGCGATTCTTCTTCGAGCTGGACCTCCCACTCTACCACCCCGCGCTGTAGCCCTTTTCAGCTTTAGCCCGTTTCAGAAGATCTTCGTCAGCGTGTAGATCGTGACCGGTATGCCCAGCAGCACTGAGATCAGGTATGCCGACTGGTGGAGCCCCCCGCCGGGTCCCAGGCGTGGCACGACGATCACGTCGCCGGGGTGCAGACCGAGGTCATCCACCGTGCTCCCGGCCGCTAGCGCCTCTCGGAGCGCGTCCCCCTCCCAGATCGTCTTGCCGCTGCGCCGGATCTTCAGGTCCTGGAGCTTGGCCTCGTGCGTCGTCCCGCCGGCGGCCATCAGCACGGCCGGGATCACCGCGTCGGCCGGCACGCTGTAGTATCCGGGGCGCGTCAGCTCTCCCGTCACCGCCAGGCCCACGAGGGCGTGAACGTGTACGACGGGGTCTCTGATGTAACGGGCGACCTCCCCGGCGAGTCGCGACTCGAGCTCCGTGCGCAGCACCCCGTGCAGCGGCACCACTCCCACCACCGGCAGCGTCAGCTCCTGCGACGAGCCCACGGTGAACGTGTCTGACAGTTGCTGCTCGGAGGACTTCACGACGGGTCCGGAGGACGTCACCGCGGGCGGCGTCGGATCCTCGACTGCGATCAGGATCCTGTCCCCGACGTGGAAGTCGCCCTCGTCGAGCCGCGACCGGATGTAGGCGGCCTCGGCGCGCTCGGAGTCGGACAGCCCTCCGCGATTCTGCGACGCCATCTCCTCGAGCTGCCGCAGCCGGCTCTCGAGCTCGGTGCGGGTCTGC
>QHVD01000397.1 GCA_003222235.1 Gemmatimonadota bacterium
TCCGGTCGCGGTACAGCGTCAGCGGCCATCCGTGCTTCGAGACGGCCGTGACGGTGAAGGAATCCGGGCCGTTGCCGAGGTTGGCGAGCGAGTGCGCAAAGAGGATCGCACTGCCCGCCAACCCGGCGCTGACCCGCGGCGGCTCCAAGTCGGCCCCTGCTACCTGGCCGACGAGGAGCGACACCGTGTCTGAAGTAGCCAAGCCCTGCTGGGCCAGCTCATTCGTGTACGTGACGACCGCCCATGACCGAATCATCGTCCCGGCGGGCGTCCCTTGAGCCTCAAGGGCCGGCGCGGCGAGGACCCCTACAGTCAAGAGGAAGGCGGCCGCCCGAGCCGCAACCGTGAGGCTACGGCGGGCGGACCACCCACTCTTGTCTGCCAAGTTACCGCAGCGCCTTGGGGTGCGAAGGTGACTAGTTGATGCTGACGCGAACTTCGAACGTGGAGCTCTGACCGGCCAACAGCTGACTCGCGGCCGTGTAATTCGCTGTCACGACCCCACCGCTCTGCGTGATGGTCCAATCGGCGGAGTTGGCCAGCCCCAGATAGGTCATCTGAGCGGGTAGCGTGTCGGTTACCTGCACGCTCACCGCGTCGGTGGTCCCATCGTTCGTCACCGTGATCCGGTACCGCAGGATGTTTCCGGGGACGACGGTGCCCGAGACAGGCAAGCTGGTGGCGTCGTAGATCGCGGCCTTCGCCAGCGTCAGGTTCGGCTTGACGACGACGAGATCGTAGTAGTCCTGGTCCGAGGCGGTGGGATTGCCGACCGACCGCGCCTTCAAGAAGAGGCTATCGGTCGCGCCGACGATGTCGGCGACGTTGTAAACCACCGTGATCTGCATCCCCGACGTCGGGGCCAGCGTGATACGGGCGCTGTCACCGGTGACGCCGTTGACCGAGACGATCGCGATCGGCGCAGAGCCGGTGGTCGCGCGGCGGGCGATCAGGTCGAAGCCGTCCGTCCCGTTGCCGCCGTTGTACACGTTGTAGACGGCCGTGTAGCCGTTGCCGGGGAGCTTCTGGATATGCTGCTGCCCGTCAACGATCACGCCGCGAGTGCCGCCGCCACCGCCGCCGCCGCCACCGCAGGTGCCGACGCAGAAGGTCTGCGCAGGACTGATGCTGCTGGTCTTGTTGTCCGTGGTGGTCAGACTGCGGCGTGAGGTCGCCGTCAGGGTGTAGTGCGTGTTGAGACCGCCCTTGTTGGTCGCCACGTCGTACACGACCTGGATCGTGATTGACCCGGCCTCGGCGATCGCGACGCTCGAGAGCGCCGTGTTCAGGTCCGTCAGCGTGGCGAACGTCGTGCCCGAGTAACGGTACCCCGTCACCGTCATGATCCCGGCGACAGAGATGTTCTCGGCAATCGTCACACTGTCCGTGCCGTTGCCCGGATTCGAAACCCCGAAGCTCAGCGTATCAGCCGTGCTGGGCGATGCGGGGGTCGGGCTCGGCGTGTTGTCGGCCACCGTGATGCCGGGCAAGAACCCGACGGTCACGTCGACCGAGCCGCTAACTGCGGCGTAGGTATTGCTATTCAGGTCCGTATAGGTCGCGGTCGCCGTGTTATGGATGACCGTGCCTTCCGGGGTCTGGGCCGCCACCCGCCCGCCAACGGACACAAAGACCGCTGTCAGCGCGAGGCGGTAAGCCCACTTAATGTGCCTGGACATCTTACTTCCTCCTCTAGGGTTGTTACTGCGACTGTGATGCGACTGTCCGGACTTACTTCGCCTCGCCGGATGCTCCATTCACCTGCCCACTCACCTGCGCCTCGAGCTCCGCAGTCACTTGCGCGCCGGGGGCCAGTGAGCCCAACACCGTCCAGCGGACGTGCGTGTACATCTCACGCGGCGCCGCTTGCTCCACCTTCTGACCGTCTGCCACTGCCTGAACCACGGGGCGCGCCGTGTAGCTCTTGCCCCCGTCGATCGAGTACTCGACCCGCACCGGGCGATCTGCGCCGGCCGAGCCAACGAGGTAGACCATGCCCTTGGGGAGCGGGTCCACGAGCTCGACGTTCTTCACCGCGCCGGCAGTCGTGTTCTTGAACACGAGCGCGTAGCGGATCACATCGCCGGGGTTCGCCACGGCTTTGTTATCACGCCCCGCTGCTTCCGCCGTCACGTTGTGAGCTGCCATCAGGAGGGGCTTCGGACTCCGCGCCTGAGCGGCGACAGGCCGCGTCCAGACCAGCGCGATGCCCAACATCCCAAGCGACAGCAATCGCAAGTGCTTCATGGCTGACATCTCCTTTTGAGTGCGCGTGTGGTTTCGCGCATCGGCCAAGGCAGGTCTTGTGCCCCGCCTGCTGCCCACTGTATCACGTTGTATTGATTGGAGTTACGTATTTGAGACGGATGTGGAGCCGGAAGCGCGTTACTGTTTCGGAACGGTTGCGGTAACGGCGAGTTTTCGCGCGTGGTGTCGCCGTAGGGCGAGCGCACGGGAGTAGCGCGCCACGTCGTCCCCCTGCCCGCGGTTGCTGCGCCGATCAACCCACGCCGCGACCAGGCCGATGGCGAACACGAGCCAGAGCGCGTGCAACAGCCAGTCGGGGGCGAATGCGAGAAGCAACACGAGGATAATCGACAGCCTCACCATGACCTGCCTCGCAACACGCGTCCTGAAGGCCAGGACGCCTCGAAGTGATTCGGATCGGGCCGCGGCGTGAAGCGGCCGCCCCACCGCAGCCCGAGAGCCTCGCCGAGCTCGCCGAGCTTCCGGAGCTGGGTGGCGGTGAGCCCGCTCGCGCGCACGTCGTACGCCAGCCCGAATTCATGCTTCGACATCCCGGGCGGCGCGGCCGGCCGCGTGCGCGTCCGGTCCGCGGCGAGCTCCGCTTGCCGGGAGCGGGAGCGCCGCCCGCTGACGAACTCGAACGGCAACCCGGCCTCGAGTGCGAGCTGCCGGTGCGCGAGCGCGAACCGCTGAAACGCCGGGTCGAGCCCCGCGACGATGACCGCCTCGGCCAGCGTCCCCCGGTACGCATGGATCGTCGTCCTCGAGACATTGCCCGCCGCGCTGTCGCCGATCGTGGCCGTGGTGACCATCGAGATCGGGCTGATGGTCGCGTGGGGCTGCGGCAGGAAAAACGACTGATCGGCGGCCAAGCTCATGTGCTGCGCGGCGACGGGCGTTACGGACGCCGCGACGCCGAGACAGGCTAGGGAAAAGAGGCCGGGCAACCGGAAACGGGTCTGCATGTCGCGGCCGAAGGGGCAAGCCGCGTGCCGACCTATTCTTGAGGGCGGGTGCCGATCGCGTTACTGGTTGGAAACGCGGGGGGTAACGAGGCTGGTGAGCGGTGAGCGGTAAACGGTGAGTTGTGGGCGGTACCGCTCACCGCTCACCGCCTACCGCTCACGCTTCTTAGCAACGGGTGGCGCCTTACTGCGGAAACTGCGCCCAGGCCCCCGCGACGGTCGTCAGCGACGTTGACGGCGTTGGGTTGCC
>QHVD01000398.1 GCA_003222235.1 Gemmatimonadota bacterium
ACCAGGCCTTCCCGGCGCGCGACGGCTACTTCATCGTCGCCTGCCTCACCAACGCCTTCTGGAAGCGGCTCTGCGCCGCGATCGGCCGCGAAGATCTGCTCGCCGACCCGCGCTTCGCGACCAACGACCTCCGCGTCCAGCACCGCGCGGCCATCGTGCCCATCCTGAGCGACGTCTTCCGCACGCGCGAGTGCGCCGACTGGATCGCCCTCCTCGAGGCGCACGATATCCCGGTATGCCGCGTGAACACGCTGCAGGAGATCCTCGCGCATCCGCAGATCGAGGCCAACGCGGCCATCGTCGAACGCCGGGACGACCGCCGCGGCCGCATCCGCACGCTCGCCCCGCCGGTCAAGCTCTCGGCGACGCCGACCGGCGTCGCCCGCCTCGCGCCCGCCCTCGGCGAGCACACGGACGAGGTGCTGCGCGAGTTCGGCCTCGGCGACGCGGAGCTGGCCGAGCTGCGCGCGGGAAAGGTGATCTAGCCATGCGAGCTCCCGCGCTGACGCTCATCGATCTGCTGACCGGGTACCGGGTGACGCAGGCCCTCTACGTGGCGGCGCGGCTCGCCATCGCCGACCGGCTGGCCGAAGGCCCGCAGGGGAGCGAGGAGCTGGCACGTGCGACCGGCGCCGACGCGGGGGCGCTCCGCCGCCTGCTGCGCGCGCTCGTGAGCTTCGGCGTGTTCGCCGAGGAGGCGGACGGTCGCTTCGCGCTGACCGAGGTCGGTGCGCTCCTCCGCGACGAGGTCCCCGGCTCGCTCCGCGCGGGCGTGATCTTCTACGGCGACCAGCGCCACTGGAACGCGTGGGCCAAGCTCGAGCAGAGCGTAATCTCGGGGGAGACGGTGTGGGGTCCGCGCGCGGCGCACGCCTTCTTCGAGATGAATGCCAAGGACCCCGAGGGCGCGGCGATCTTCAACGCGGCCATGACCTCGCTCACGTCGGCGTTCGACGGCGCCGTGATGGTCGCATACGACTTCTCGCGCCTCCGTATGCTGGTCGACGTGGGCGGCGGCCAGGGCGCGCTGATCTCGTCCGTCCTACGGGCGAACCCGGGCCTGCGCGGCATCCTCTTCGACATTCCTCCCGTCATCGATGGCGCGAAGGCCCGCGTCGTGGCCGGGGGGCTCGGTGACCGCCTCGAGCTGGTCGCCGGGGACATCTTCGCCTCGGTCCCGCCCGGCGGCGACGCCTACCTGCTCAAGTGGATCATTCACGACTGGGACGACGAGCATAGCCTCGCCATTCTGCGGAACTGCCACCGCGCCATGACACCGGGCGCGCAGCTCCTGCTCGTGGAACGGGTCGTTCCGGAGCGCATCGACCCGAGCGCCGACACCCAGAGCACGCTTCTCGCCGACCTGAACATGCTGCTGCTGACCGGCGGCCACGAGCGCACCTCCACCGAGTACCGCACGCTCCTCGGCGGCGCGGGCTTTGCGCTGGCACGTATCGTGCCCACGGCGACGCCGCTCAGCGTGATCGAGGGGACGCGAGCGTAGCCCGTGGCGACCGGCGAGACCACGCGGCTCGCGCGCCGCATCGCCATCGTCGGCATCGGCGAGACGCGCTACGAACGCCGGGCCTCCCGCCCGCTCATGGCGCTCCTCCTCGAGGCCGCGCGGGCGGCACTCGCCGACGCCGGGCTCGCGGCGCGAGACGTGGACGGCATCATCGCTCCGGGGACCACGTATGGCGAGCTGCACGAGCTGGCGCGCGAGCTCGGCGTGCGGCGCCAGTTCTTCAACGCCGCGGGTTACAGCGGCGGCGCGGCCGTCGCCTCGGCGCCGCTCCTGGCCGCGCTCGCCATCGAGGCGGGGCTGGCGACGGCGGTGCTCTGCGTGCGCGGACTCGCATGGGGAACGGAGCGTCAGGGCAACGTGGGCCAGCTGCACGCCGAGATGCCGATGAAGGCCGCTTTCGAGATCCCCTTCGGGTGGTACCCGCAGATCGTCTACTTCGCGGGCATGGCGCGCCGTCACATGGAGCTCTACGGCACGCGCGAGACGCAGCTCGGCGAGATCGCGGTTTCCTTTCGGCGGCACGCGGCGCTCAGCGAGAACGCGCTGCTGCGCGACAAACCCCTCACCCTGGAGCAGTACCTCGCCGAGCCCTACCTCGCCGAGCCGTTCCGCGCCGCCGATTGCTGTCTGGTGAACGACGGCGCGGGGGCCTTCGTGATGACCTCGGTCGAGCGCGCGCGCGACCTCCGCCAGCCGCCGGTCACCGTGCTCGGCGTGGGCGCCGGGGTCAGCGAGGAGGGCGAGTACGCGAGCCTGCGCACCGACTACCTGGCCACCGCCGCGGCGCACTCCGCCCCGCGCGCCTTCGCGATGGCCGGGCTCACGCCGGCCGACGTGGACTTCGTCACGCTCTACGACAACTTCACCTCGATGGTCATCCAGCAGCTCGAGGACATGGGCTTCTGCGGCCGGGGCGAGGGCGGGCCGTTCGTCGGCGGTGGACGCAT
>QHVD01000374.1 GCA_003222235.1 Gemmatimonadota bacterium
GGAGGGTCCATCGGTACGAACTAGGTTTGCGTGCTCGGAACGCCTCCACAAGTCCGATAGAGGGGTTTTCGATCGACATTTGGTTTCCCGCACTTGCTTGCTGCGGGAACGAGGGCTTTGGTGAGGGCCTCGGCACAGCCGGCGATAGCGGCCTTCCGCAGGAGCGGGTTGGCGTCCGCTGGCGGGCGCGCGAGCCTCTTTTGCCGGGGCAGCAAAGTGTCGTCTGCCCCTCGCAAACTTGTCACCACCCATATCGGGTCGACGATGGCGTATTTCATGCCCTGGGGTCGTGGGCAGAGATGCGTGTCGACGTGTTCGCGGCAACGGGGCCACCAATGCGGTGTGTGATCCCCTGGGAACGGCTTCATATCTTCTGACGATGGATAAGCTCCCTCTCTAAGATGCAAGGGTCCGAAGCAGCGTGGGCGCCCACAACCCAGGGCGAGAAAGGGGGCACCGGAGCGCTTACTACGCTCGGACCCTTCCCAACGATCTACTTCGGCGGCATCGCCGGCGGATAGACATGCTCCTAAGGGAACGCATCGCGCGTGGACCGGCGCACGCGGCTCCGCTAAACTCCCGCCGACCACGGGGCCGCGCGGCGTGTCGCCGTAGGCCACGGTGACGTCCTCGACGCCGCGCGCGACCCTGGTCCTCACGAGGAGAGGGCGCATGGGGCGGCAGAAGAGACAGGCCGCGCGGCGAAGGACGCGCCAGGCGGGACAGCCGCGGGCCAACGCGCTACCAGCCCGTGCGAGACCTCCCTCAACCGCCGATGGGAACGCTCTTCTCGCGGCTCTCGGAACGCAGGTCACGGCCGCAGCCGAGCGCGCGGCGTTCATGGACTCGGCATATCGTGGCCCGCTGTCAATCGACGAGCCGAGGTATCAGGAGCACGCGCAGAAGATTCGAGAGCGGTTCGGCGTTGAGGTCGATTGCCCCGAGCTCACGTATCTCGCCTCACGCCGGGCTCGATTCGAGCATGTGATCGCCTTGCAGCACATCGCGCCAAAGTTCGCGGAGCTACTCGAACGACAGCGCACGGAACGCGCTAACCTCTTGCGGAACGCCTTCCCCGGATGCCGCGGAGCTACGCCGAGACTACTGCCCTCCTAAAGAAGCAGTATCCGGACGCGCCCCGCCCTTTGGTCAACGCCGCAATCGCGTTCGAGGAACACCGCGAGCGGTTTGAAACCGAAGCGGAGTTTCTCCGCACCCGGTCCCAGAAGATGCCGCGCGTGAACGCCAAAACAAAGAGCGGGCCCGCCGCGGACCTCCTTCTCGTCTCCGTAGCCGATGAGGTCGCAGAGTGGACGAAGCAGCACCCGCGGGGAACCGGGGACCGCGACTGGATCGCGACCGTGCGGATTCTGGAGTGCCACGGCTGGGACCTGGGGCAACTTCCCCAGGAGACCAAAGCCGGACAGCTTGAGGACCGCGTACGTAAAGCACGCGAGAGGGGACGATTGCCCTGAATCCTGGGGGATAGTCCCCTCCTAAGCAGGCCCGACTTTCCCTAGCTTCTCACCTTGCTATGTGCGAGACGGTGCGACACCATCTCGCGCGTGACAAGACCGCAGGATGAGTCGGTGGCCGGCCCCGTGCTCCTTCGGCCCGAGGAGGCGGCACGACGGCTCGGCCTCACAGTTCGCGCCCTGGACAAGTGGCGGGCCCGTGGCATCGGCCCCCGGTACGTGCGGCTCAGCGCACGTGCGATCCGCTACCCACTCGACGCGCTTGAGGCGTGGGTCACCGCGCGGGAGCGCTGAGGCCCGTGAAGTTCGTCCTGTCGATCCGTCCGCTGATCGAGCGCGAGGCGAAGCGCCGGGGGTCGCGCTGATGGCCCGCCCCGGGAAACGCGCGAAGAAGAAGCAGAGCGCCCCGAGCAGTACCGCGGCGACCTCCAATCCTGTCGTCACCCTCACTCGTGCCTCGGCCATCGTCCCCAGGAACACTGAGTGGGCTTGGAAAGGCCGCATCCCTCTCGGCGCCGTGACCCTGACGGTTGGCCCGGGGGGGCTCGGCAAGTCGACGCTCATCTATGACCGGATCGCGAAGCTGACCCAGGGTGCCCTTGAGGGCGACCTCTTCGGCACGCCCGTGACGGTCCTCATCGCGACTGCCGAAGACGATCCAAATGCGGTCGTGGTCCCGCGCCTCATGGCGGTCGGCGCGGACCTCGATCGGGTCTACATCGTCACCCTCACGCACGAGGAAGTCGTTGGTGACATCGAGCTTCCGCGCGACATCGAGCAACTCGGCCAGCGCGTCGCGCAGAAGCACGCGAAGTTCCTCTTCGTCGACCCGCTCATGGCCCATATCTCATTGCGGCTCGACGCCCATCGCGATCAACATGTGCGGGCGGTGCTCGGGCCACTCCGGCGGCTCGGGGAGGAGCACGGCATCGCGATTGTCTGCACGCTCCATCTCAACAAGCGGGAGACGGCCGACGTACTGACCCGCGTCGGTGGCTCGGTCGGGTTTGGCGCTGCCGCGCGCTCCGTGCTGCTCCTCGCCAAGGGCAAAGATGCCCCCGTGGAGGATGGCACGGACGAGGTGGAGGAGACCGAGGACACGGCCGACGACGGGTCGCGCATCATGGCCCACGCGAAGTGCAACGTGGGCCCCCTCACCCCGTCGCTGCAACTGCGGGTCAATGAAAAGATCCTGACGAAGGCGGGGCCCAAGGGCGAGGACATCATCACGTCGACCATCGTCTGGGGCGGCGAGGTCAGCATCTCGGCCGAGAAGCTCCTGGCCGAGGCCGGCGGCGCGAAGGCCAAGCCCGCCAACCGGGCGATGGTGCTCCTGCGTGATTTGCTTTTCTCCGGCCCCCTGCCGGCCGACGACGTAAAGGCCGTCCTCGACGCTGAGAAGATCACCGAGCGCGCTCGGAAGACCGCCAAGGCGAAGCTCGCCATCCAGTCCGCCAAGCGCGGGTTCGCTGCGGGGTGGACCTGGGCGCTGCCGCCCAAGAAGGCCACGGTCCTTGTGACAGGGAAATGTCCTTCTTCGGAAAAGGAGGAGAGAGAGAGAGTCAATAACCCCCATATATTATCGAAGAAGGACAAGGGGGACGGCGCTAGGAGGACGAAGAGGGACGAAGAGGGACGCTTCCCTGTCACCACTCCCGCGGCCTTCTTCGCCGGGCAAGGGCAACACTCACACGCACCTGCACCTGGCCCGAGCAACGCGCGAGAACGCTGGGGCGCTTTACACCTGCGAGAAGCGCACCGAGAAGTCGCCCGATTGGACGGGCGAGATGGCGGTCGGCAGGTTCGCCCACCGCCTCTCCGCCTGGACGCAACAGACCAAGTTCGGGGACGACTATTTCGCGGTCAGCGCGTCCCACAAGCAGGGAGGCGGCAGACTCTTCCGCGTACAGGGCCTGCGACGCGCGGATGTCTACCGGGGCGACCTGACGATCGCGGGTGTGCAGTATCGGGTTTGGGGCCGGCACTGGACGGATCGCTATGGCCGGACGGTCGTCTCGCTCGTCGCGCTGCCGAAGGAGCCGATCCGATGAAGGCCGAGCCGTAGGGATCAATGAACGACCCCGCCCCCACCGACCTGCACGCCTTGCTCGACCACCCCGAGCAGGTTGCCCAGGTGCCCCCCGAACACCGTCAGGAACTCCTCGACGCCCTGGCCGTGCACGAGGGGCGCTGTCGCGTCGTGCGCGATCTCTTGACGGCGCCGCTGATAGGGACCGCGACTGCTGGAAACCCGCAGGAGACCACCTTGTGCCGCTACGTCACCCAGGCGGAGGCGGCGGCGATGTTCAACATCCCGCTCTCGACCGTCCGCTACCTCACCCGCCGGGGCCGTGTGCCCGCCCTCGGCAAGGGCAAGAACCGCCGACTCCTCCCGGCGGACCTCGCCCGCGAACTTGAGGACTGCAAGCGCACGGGCCGCACGCTGCGCCCGGGGGGAAAGCCGGCGAGAAGGCCCTTGACCGTGACTGTGCCATTGGAATAGATCATCCCCGTGACTTGCGAGGAGCTTCGGCGGATCAGGATGCGGCTCGGCCTCACGCAAGTGGCGTTCGCCCCTCGGCTCGGGATCACGGCGAACAGCTTGGCCCGCCTGGAGCGCGGCGAGCGCGGGGTCTCCGAGACGCTCGCCCTCCTCGCCCAGGTTGTCGCGCAAGAGGCGCCCGCGCGGCGCCGGAAACGGAGAAGATAGTTCATGGCCCACGTCGCCCAGTATCGAAAACGAGGGACGCTCCTTTGGCGGTGCGAATACGGGGACGCTGGCGGCCAGCGTCGGCGGAAGCTCTTTCGGACGCGCGAGGCGGCCGACGATTTCCTCGCGGAGACGATCCGGCAGGGGCGGCAGCGCCTTGACCCCGAGTTGAGACCGGACATCCCCGTCAGGGAGTACGCCGCCGTCTGGCAACAGGTCCACCAAGCAAAGACGGCCACGCACAGGGTTTACGAAATCCAGCTCCGGGTTCATCTGCTCCCCGAGTTCGGCGAAACCGCCGTGCGAGATGTCACCCGCGCCCGGGTCAAACGGTTCCTGGCCGGAAAGCTCGCGGAGTTCCGCGCGAAAGGGCGAGAGGGTGGCCCATCCGTCCGCCTCATACTTGCCGTGCTCCACGTCCTCTTGGAGGCCGCCCGCGAGGACCAGCTCATAACCGTGAACCCGGCCGCCAAGCTCGCCAAGGTGATGAAGCTCACCATCAAGCGCCGGGGCCGCTCGGAGCGGGTGAAGGCCCTCGACCGAACGGAGCGCGATCACTTCCTGGTCACCGCCCGCACCGTCGATCCCTGGCACTGGCGCTTGTGGGCTGTCCATGCCCTCGGCGGCTACCGGCCCGGCGAACTCTACGCCCTGACCGACGCCGACCTCCACCTCGACCAGACGCCGCCCACAGTCCGCGTCGAGAAGGCGCTCGCCGACGACGGCGTCCGGATCGAGACGAGCCCCAAGGGTAACCAAGCCCGCGACGTGGACCTCTCCGCGGCGGCGGTCTCCCTGCTCAAGGCCCACCTCGCCTGGCGGAAGCAAGAGAAGCTCCGGCGCGGCTGGCGAGAGATGCCCGTGCCCCTGTTCTTCGACGAGGGGGGCGGCTACCTTCAACCGGATGAAGTGCGCCGCCGGATGAAGCGGGTGCTCACGGCTGCGGGGCTCGCCCCCCACTACAGCCCCCACGGCCTCCGCCACACCTACGCGAGCATCGCGCTCCAGGAGGGCAAGGACGTCTACTACATCTGCCGCATGCTGGGACACGCCTCGATTCAGGAGACGGTCGATACCTACGCCCGCTGGCTCCCGGCCAACCGCCCCGGCGCGCTCGACTCGCTCGACCCCGCCCTCGGGGCGTTTTGAGGGCCTCCGCGTGACCACTTTCGTGACCACGAACCTCCAAGCCGCGGAATGACGGCGCTTTTTCGCATTCTGCCGGCAATCGTGCTTTAACCGCGGCCCGTGCGAGCCGTCGTGCAGCGGGTCAGCGAGGCGCGCGTCGCGGTCGACGGCGCGCTCGTCGGCACCATCGGCCACGGGCTCTGCGTGCTGCTCGGCGTCGGTCACGCCGATACCGAGCGCGACGCCGACGCGCTCTGCCGGAAGATCGTCGGGCTCCGCATCTTCGAGGACGAGGCGGGCCGCTTCGCGCGCTCGCTCGACGAGGTGGGCGGCGCGCTGCTCGTGGTCTCGCAGTTCACGCTCTACGGCGACTGCCGCAAGGGCCGGCGCCCCTC
>QHVD01000375.1:0-413 GCA_003222235.1 Gemmatimonadota bacterium
CGTAATCGAGGATCAGGTCCCGCCGCACCTGCGCTTCGGCGATCGGCCGGAACTCCGTCGCGAACTGCGGCCACCG
This sequence comes from Gemmatimonadota bacterium, assembly GCA_003222235.1. Lineage (GTDB taxonomy): Bacteria > Gemmatimonadota > Gemmatimonadetes > Gemmatimonadales > GWC2-71-9 > AG12. The sequence continues at coordinate 77 of QHVD01000375.1, forward strand.
GTCCTCGGGGATCCCGTACGCCTGGGCGTAGGCCCAGAGCGCGCGCTCCACCAGCGGGCGGGGGGACGAGACCCGGTTCGCCGCTATGATCTGCTCGAGCAGGTCGGCGCGCAGCTTCGAGTCGGCCTCGCGCTCGGCTTCCTTCTCGAGATCCTCGCGGATTGCCCGCTTCAGACTCTCGAGCGAATCGAAGTCCCCGACCTCGCGGGCGAAGGCATCGTCCGTCTCGGGGAGGTGCTGGCGCTTCACCTCGTGCAGCGTGAGCCGGATGTCGCGCGGCCGGCCCCGTTTGGCCTCGTCGGGGAAGTCGTCCGGGAAGCGCACGGTCGCGTCAATC
>QHVD01000375.1:458-3265 GCA_003222235.1 Gemmatimonadota bacterium
CTCGCCGAGCACGAGCTGGTAGGGCTGCGGTTCCTTCGCCTCCGCACCCTCCCCCTCGCGGGTCGCGATCGTGACGTGCACCAGGTCCTTGAGCTGGGGCCGCTCACCCGGCACCGGGGTCCACGGCGCCTTCTGCTCTCGCAGCTCGTTCAGCTGGGCGAGCACCTGCTCCTCCGTCACCTTCGCCACCCGGCGCTTCAGGTGAAACTTACCCAGCCGCTCGAGCTTCAAGTCCGGCTTCACCTCGACGTGGAACTCGAAGGTGACCGGCGCGCCGGCCTCCCACTTCAGGTTGTGGATGTGCGGGTCCGCGACCGGCTTCAGCACCTCCTGCTCGAGCGCGAGGCTCCAGCTTTCGCGGATCAGCTCCTGCAGCACCTGCTGGCGGATGTCGTCGGCGTAATGCTTCTTCACGAGCGCCGCGGGGGCCTTTCCCTTGCGGAACCCCGGCAGCCGCGCCCGCTGCTGGTAGACAGTCGTGGCCCGCTCCTCGGCCTCCCGGACGTGCTCCAACGGCACCGTGACGGCGAGCGAGGCGGCACCGGGCTCCTCACCGGTCTTCTTCACCTGGATGTCGGGCATGCACTTATAAATCTAACAGGGCGGAGGGGCCGTCGCCCGGCGCGCCTTGATGCGGTGATGCGGTCGTGTCCCCGGCATGACCTCGTCGCTGCGGATGACGCTGATGGCGCCGTCGGGCTCGAGGACCGCGAGCAGCACGTCGCCGATGTCGGCCACTCCGTGCTCGCGCAGCGCCTGGAGCAGCTCGTCGCGGTTGATGCCGCCACGCCGGCAATGGGCTTCGAGGACCTTCCCGCCGTGGATCAACATGATCCCTTCCCCCGCGAGCAGCTTCGCAAAACGGCGCGACCTGAGCCGCCACCAGTCGATCACCCGGTGCCAGCCGATGAGCACGCCGGCCGCGACGAGCCCGCCGGCGAGGCTCGTGTCGGGTCCTACCATCGCGTTCTGGACCGCGTTCGCGATGATGAGCAGCAGCACCAGGTCGAAGGTGGACATCTGGCCGAGCTGGCGCGTACCGGTGAGCCGGAGACCGGCGAGCAGCGCGAGGTACACGATCGTCGTGCGAAGGGCGACGTCGAGCAGGACGGACCATGGAGCTGTCATCCGAGCCTAACCTGTGCGTCAGGGCGGCCGCGAACAAGCAGAGCCAGGTCTGCGGCGCCGCCGACTTGCGCAGCGGTGCTGATCGCCCGCTATAGCGCGCCGGCCTCACCCGGCTATGGCGCGCGAGCACCACCGAGTGTCACGATCTCGCTGGGGCGCTCTCATGATCCGACCGGGTTGGCGAAGCCTACTGGCTGTGGCTGCTGGGGCGGTGGTTGCGGGGACCGCCTGTCACGACGCGGAGGGCCCGCGGCCCGATGCCCTCAGCTTCCCATCGTTGCCACTCCCCGGCGCGCTCGCTGTCTCGGCCATCACCACAGGTTCCTCCCTCGACCCGGACGGCTACACCGTGACCGTTGACGGCGATCAGAGCAGCAGGATCGCGACCACCGGCGTCGTCACGTTTACCGGGCTCGCAGCGGGCGATCACCGCGTGGCGCTCTCTGACGTCGCGGGAAACTGCGCGGTCGGCGGCGACAACCCACGGACCGTGACGGTCGTCGCCGGCGTCTTGGGGACCACCGCCTTCACTGTCAGCTGCACGGCGCCCCCGGCACCCGGGGATCTCACGGTCTCGACCACCACGACCGGCTCCGATCTCGATCCCGACGGCTACACGGTCACCGTGGACGGAAGCCAAAGCAAAGCGATCGTGACGAACGGCAGCGTCACCTTCAGCGGCCTGTCGGCCGGCGATCATACAGTCGCGCTGTCCGGCGTGGCAGGGAACTGCAGCGTGAGCGGGGCGAACCCGCAGACCGTCTCGGTGCCGGCGGGCGGGACCGCCTCGACGACGTTCTCGGTGAGCTGCAGCACTACGCCGTCCGCGCTGGAAGCGAGCGGTCAAGGCCAGATCGGGAACGGATCTCCCTCACCCGGGCACGATGTGCAGGGGTTCGACTTCGACGTGCGGTCCGACCTGACTGGCAGGTTCCTGTTCACCGACTATGGCGAGGTCCGGCCGGATGGGTCCGCCGGCACGTTCCACGTGGATCCCAGCGACCCCGGGACAAGGTTCACGGCGTTCCGTGCGAGCTCGAGCGCCTGTGCGGACCCGAGCCGCGGAGCGGAGTTTGACGGGATCGGCCGGGTGGACACGGGAGAGACCGGGGACTTCACCGTTGCCATATGCGACAACGGGCCAGCCGGGAGCGGCATGGACTTCTTCAGCCTCGTCATCCCGGCGGGTAGCTACACCAAATCAGGCACTGTGACGGCGGGGGACGTCGTCAGGTCTGGGCCGTGATTGGTTGACCAGACGCCCCGCCATCGGGGGATTCCCTTCCCACTTCAACTCATTGTCACGGCGTGACGTGTCCCCTCCTCGGACACTCCGGCGCCGTCGGGCAAGGTACTGTGCAGGATGTGCAGTTTCGCGAAGGGGGGCCGGGCGTTACCTTCGAGTCAGCGGCACCATCCTCGTGGTGGCCCGCAACCGGGAGGTGTCGATGGTCGCCGAGAGTTCGGAAAAGCTGGCTCAACAGCTGCAGGCGGCCTTCGAGGCACGGCCGTACCTGCTCCGGCCGGACTTCCCCTTCCGAATTGCGGCCCGCCGGATTGCGGACGCCTGCCTCAATACGGCCGACGGCGAATCCCGCTACTGGGTCGCATGTGCCGACGGGGACGGGGTGCGGCACGGCGCGCGTCCAGTGTACGTGGTGCGGCGCCTCGACGGGCAG
>QHVD01000147.1 GCA_003222235.1 Gemmatimonadota bacterium
TACGGGTCGCAGGTTCGAGTCCTGCCTCGGGAGCTGTTCTTCCCTCACCGCGTCGTCGTCGGTTCGTCCAGGAACGGAATGACCGTGGCCGCCAGCGCGGGAGCGCTGAAGATGGTGTAGTGCGTCAGACCCGGCAGAATGGCGAGCCTCGACTTCGGGCGCCCCGAGCCATCCCATCCCCCATCCCGCTGGCCACCCCCGAGAAGAGCGAACATCTCCACGGCATGTGCGGGGGGGAATATGTCGGCATCCGCCGCAACGATCAGCGTCGTCGCCCCGAGGCCCGCGATCTCCCTGGAGAAGTCGAAATCCTGCTTCATCGCCTCCCCGATCTTGCCCAGGAGCCGCGGCCAATCCTCCGGCCTCGGCGCGATGCGGCTATACAGCTGATACATCGGCGTCTGCTTCATCGCCTCGGCCGCCGCGACGCCCACCTGCCCCTGCTGAGCGAGTATCTCGGGATAGAAAGCGCTGCGCCGGAACGGAGTCGAGACCACGACCAGCTTGCCGACCACCTCCGGGTGTCGGATGGCAGTCTGCAGGGCGACGCCGCCGCCGAGCGAATAGCCCATGACGTCCGATCGTTCGAGTCCAAGATGCCCGATGAGGGCTGCGATGTCGTCGGCCATCAGCTCGACGCTGAGCGGCCGATCGATGTCGGCCGTCCGCCCGTGGCCCTGCAGGTCCACGGCGATGACCCGCCGACCCTTGGCGAGCGCCGCGAGGTTGGGACCGAACATCTCGATTGCTCCGAGACCGCCGTGCAACAGGATGAGTGGTCGGCCGACGCCGTGGATCTCGTAGTAGAGCTTGATCCCGTTCACGTCGGCGTACGTTCCGACGCCCTTTGTCTTGCGCACCCCCTCCCTGGGGTTAGCCCTTGCCTGTGCCTGCGCCCGCCCGGTGACGGCGATTAGCCCGGCAACGGCGAGGACCGTGGCTACGCAGTGAGAATGCGTGACTAGTCTGGAAGTGGAACGCATTGCCGTATCTCCTCTTGCGTTGGGTCGGCGGCAGATCCTCAGGAGCAAGGCGACCACGCCGGATCCTCGATCCATAGGCATGACGAACGGCGTTGGAAGAAATCGACACTCAATCCTCCGACGCCGACCACGAGGAGCGCCGTATATTCGACACAATGAAAACCAGAGTTCGGGTCTTGGACAGGGCGGCTTCGACTTTGGACCCTCCGGCCGCGCAACGAATCGCCGAGTTCATCGGAAGAAGTCACATGAAGATCGGAGGAGGCCCATGATCGACCAGGCGGAGCAAGGCGTGGTAACGGTGCGCGGGAGCGCGGCGGGATTCGCGCAGGAGATCACCGCCGGGCGCCATCGGCTGACCGCCGATGAACCGATCTCTTCGGGTGGGACCGATCGCGGCCCGGGACCCTACGAACTGTTGCTTGCAGCGCTCGGCGCTTGAACGTCCATGACGATCGCGCTGTATGCGCGACGGAAGGCGTGGCCGCTGACGGGCGTGACGGTTCGGCTCCGCCACTCGAGGGTCCACGCGGACGACTGCGCCGAGTGTGAGACGAAACAGGGCATGCTGGATCGGATCGAGCGGGAGATCGTCGTCGCGGGCGGGCTAACGGAGGAGCAGCGCAGCAAACTCCTCGAGATCAGCAACAAGTGCCCGGTTCATCGCACGCTCACGTCGGAGATCAACATTCGGACCACGTTTGCTGGAGAAGTGCGCTGACCGCCGTCAATCGGGAGTGAACTGCCCTCGGCTGTCCAGAACAACCCTTGAGGAGGCGCGCGGGGTGCTCGACACGACGAACGGGACCAGGTGAGGCGCGACGGCCACACGGTCGCGGGCGTGTCAGTGCAGCGCGGCGCACGCGACTTCTCCGTGACGGCCCGCACGTTGCAGTACGGCCGGTTGCACGTATGCCCGAGGCCCTCCGGATTCTGCTGCTCGGGGACGACCCCGCAAGTGCCGACGTCATCGAGCGGGAGCTGCGGCGTTCCTCCGTCGAGGCCCTCATCCACCACGTCGACTCGCACGACGCGTTCGTCCCCGCGCTCCGCGACGTCGCGCCAGACGTGATTCTGTCCGACCATCGGCCACCGCGGTTCGACGCGCTCGCCGCCATCCAAGCCTGCCGGGACCTGCAGCCGGCGGCGCCGGTGATCGTGCTCACCGGCATGCCCGACCAGGGCACGCGCGCCGCCTGGCTCGCGGCCGGCGCCTCGGATATCATCCCGAGGGACGATTGGCCGCGCTTGGGGCCCGCCGTCCGCGCCGCCCTCGAGCAACACCAGACGGCGGCGCTGGTGCAGAGCGAGCGACGCTACCGCACGCTGGTCGAGCAGAACGCCGATCCCATCGTGCTCAGCGATCGCACTGGGACGATTCTATACGCGAGCGAGACGATCCAGCGGCTTCTGGGATACACGGCTGAGGAATGGGTCGGCCGTCCGGGGCTAGACTTCGTCCACCCCGACGACCGCGCGCTCGCCCGGCGCGTGCTCACGGGTGGCCTGAGCTGGCCGGGAGAAGCCACGCGAGCCGAGCTGCGCTGCCGGCACAAGAACGGCACGTGGCGCTCCATCGAGCTCGTGACGGTCAACCTGCTCGACGATCCTACCGTGAGCGCCGTCGTAAGCGACTGCCGTGAGATCGCGCGCTACCGGCTGCCCGAGGCGGCCCGCCCGGAGGCGACGACGGTCCCGCCCGACGTCCTGTCGCCGCGCCAGCGTCAGGTGCTGCGGCTGCTCGCCGAGGGCCAGTCCACCCGCAAGATCGCGGAGCAACTGAGCCTCAGCGTGAAGACTGTGGAGACGCATCGGGCGCAGATCATGAAGCGCCTCAATATCCGGCACCTCGCGGGGTTGGTCCGCTATGCCGTTTACCTCGGGCTGACGCAGGCGCCGTGAGTGTGGCGACCCGTGCCGAGACAGAGGGGCGCCACCACGCGGGGGGAGCGGTATATTATTGCCAGGGAGCCACCTTCAAAATGAGCGACCCGCATTCCAGTCCTTCACATATGAATGCATCGCACCCTGTTCCACACGAGGTCGAAATCCTGCTCGTCGAGGACAACCCCAGCGACGTGGAGCTCACTCTGCGGGCGCTCAAAGCCCGCAACCTCGCGAACCAGGTGTTCGTCGCCCGTGACGGCGTGGAGGCGCTCGATCTCTTCTTCGGCGACGGGCACCACCCGCTGCGCGAGATCGGCGTCGTACCGAGGGTGGTTCTGCTCGACCTCAAGCTCCCGAAGATCGATGGACTCGAGGTGCTGAGCCGGCTCAAGAAAGACGAGCGCACCAAGAACATCCCCGTCGTCGTCTTGACCTCATCACGCGAAGAGCCGGACATCGCCAGGGCATACCATCTGGGGGCGAATAGCTACATCGTCAAGCCGGTGGACTTCGAGGCCTTCGCCCGCGCGGTGTCCGAAGTCGGGCTGTACTGGCTGCTCCTCAACGAGCCGCCGCAGTGACGCGCGCCCGCGGCACTGCAGCACCGGGGCGTGAGGACGATCACCAGCTCACAGTGCCCTGCGTCACCAAGATGTCGCTCGACAATGGGGCAGAGGGTGACATCCCGAAAAACTAGCGAAATTGGGCATTATCTCGCGAGTGCGTGCTCACTTATGTCCGTAAGTCATTGTGCGATAATCATGTAACATAGCACAAGCCCCCATCAAAATCCGTAACTGAGCCGGCTGCAACATCCTACAATCGGCACTCCGGGCGCGAACCGGAGCCCGGCTACATTTCTACGCTATGCCAATACCCCCCCTTTACGGCCACGAGGGGATTCGAAACCGGCTGGCAGGCGCTCTTGCGGCTGGCCGATTGCCCCAAGCCCTCCTCTTCGAGGGACCCCCCGGCGTTGGGAAGCAGCGGCTGGCATTGTGGCTGGCCCAGGCGATCCTGTGTGAAGCAGGACCCGGGAACGGTGAGGGATGCGGCGCCTGTCGAGCCTGCAAGCTGGTGCTGAACCTGTCGCATCCCGACGTGCACTGGTTCGTGCCCGTCGAGCCGCCAAAGAAGGCCGCCGATCCCGACAAGCTCGTGGATCTCGTCGCCGACGCCTTGGCAGAGGAGATGGCCGCCCGGCGCGAGGGGCCGCTCTACGAGCCGCCATCGGGGCTCGCCGGCCACGGTATAGCGTCGGTGCGGCTGCTGTTGCGGCGCCTCGCGCTCACCCCCGCCATGGGCGGTCGCAAGGTATTCATCATCGGCGACGCGGAGCGGCTGGTACCGCAGCCGGGCGCCGAGGCCGCGGCGAACGCCCTGCTCAAGGCCCTGGAGGAGCCGCCGCAGGACACGGTTTTCGTGCTGACCACGGCCCAGCCAGACGCGCTGCTGACGACCATTCTGTCTCGCGTCGTGCGCGTCCGTGTGGCAGGAAATAGCGACAGTGTCCTGGCAGCGTTCGCGCGAACGGAACTCGGCTTGAAATCTGAACCCGAGATCGTGCAACGGGTTGCAGCAGCTGACGGATGCATTGGCAGGCTCCTTGCACCCGAACAGGGTGGGCCCGCGAGCGGTGAGAGCGAGATCACGGGCCGATTTTTGGGGGCGGCGGAGGGTGGGTCGGCGCGTCGCTATGCCTTCGCCTTGGGGCAGCAACCTTTTCAGGCCCGCGGCGCGTTTACCGACATGCTGGACGGCTTGCTCGAGCGGTTGCGGCATGAGGCGCGTAATGGGGCGGACCTGGACAAGGTCGTAGAGGCAATCGCCCGCGTGCTCGATGCCCGGCGGTTGGCCCAGGGGAACGTGAATCCCCAGCTCATAGCCGCGGTGCTGGCAGACGACCTGGCGGAGCACGCATGAAGCTGTCACACGTCGACGAGGCGGGGCGGGCGCGAATGGTGAGCGTGGCAGAGAAGCCCATCACCCTACGCACGGCGGTGGCCGAAGGGGCGATCCGCATGTCGGCCGACGCGTTCCGGCAGGTAGCGGAGGGAGCGGTCGCCAAGGGCGACGTCCTGACTGTGAGTCAGGTGGCCGGCACGCTCGCGGCGAAGCGCACGGCGGAGCTGATCCCGCTCTGTCACCCGCTGAACCTCGACCAAGTCGCCGTGGAGGCGACGCCCGACGCAGCACTTCCGGGGGTCCGGGTGCGGGCTGTGGCGAAGGCGCAGGGGCGCACGGGCGTGGAGATGGAGGCGCTGGCGGCGGTGTCCGTTGCGCTGCTCACGGTCTACGACATGGTGAAGGCGGTGGACCGCGGGATGGAAATCGAGCAGGTACGCCTGCTCGAGAAGACGGGCGGCACGCACGGCGATTGGCGCCGCGAAGCGGCCGATGGCCGGGAGGGACGGGGTTGACGAAGCGTTGACCGGGCGGCGCGAACATTCGCGCCGCAAGTCTCTACAAGAGAGGGCTATGCCTACGAAAACCCGGAAACTGATGCTGCGCGGGACTGTGCTTCTCCTCGGCGCCCTGGTGGTGAGCAGCATCGGTGGTTGGGCCCGACGCGCGACGGCCGACGATCATCCGGCGCCGGCGACGGCACTGCCGGGCGAGCTGCGCTCGCTCGCGCAGATGCTCGAGGCGACCCGGGGCGAACTCGCGGTCGCCCGACTCCAGCTGGAGCGCGCCAACGCAATCATAGAGTACTCGACCCGCTACAGGATCGCAGCCGACCTGTCGGCCGGGATTTACGACGTGGCGCTCGCCGAGGGCGTGGATCCGGCGCTCGGCTTCCGCCTCGTGCGCGCGGAGTCGAGCTTCAACCCCAAAGCCTTGAGCAAGGTCGGGGCGGTCGGCTACACGCAGGTGCTGCCGAGCACCGCGCGGCTGTACGAGCCGGGGCTCACCGTGCAGCAGCTGTACGACCGCAACACGAACTTGCGCCTCGGCTTCCGCTATTTGCGGGATCTGCTGGAGCGCTACGACGGCAACCCGGAAGCGAAGCTGCGCCTCGCGCTCCTGGCCTACAACCGGGGACCCGTCAGGGTGCAGGAGGTGCTGGACGCCGGGCGGAATCCGGAAAACGGCTATGCGGCGGGGATCATGAAGGGCTATCGACGGAAGAGCTAACCGACTAAAAGCCGTCACACGTCACACGACGCACGTTCCACGTGAATTCACAGTAAAAAGCGGCCAGGGAGTTGATCTCTCTGGCCGCTTTTGCTGTGCACCACTTGCAACCAACGTGTGTCGTGTGACGTGTGACGTGTGACGGGATTTCTAGCAGCTCTCCCCGCACCGCTGCGGGATTTTCAGCACTTCACCCGAGCGAATCACCGACTGCATCGTCAGCCCATTGTAGTTGAGCAGTTCCGCGAGCGAAACGCCGTACCGACGGGCGATTTGGCTCGCGGTCTCCCCCGACCGCACCCGGTGGCTCCCGCTGCTCGCCTCGGTGCGACTCACACGCCGGTAGCGGGGCTCCGGGGGGACCGACCAGGCCGACGACGGGACGACCCGGCCGCTCATCGGGATGATGAGTCGCTGACCGACCCGCAGCGCGCGGGTCTTGATGCGTGGGTTCGCGCTCTCCAGCATCGCGACGCTGACGTGATAGCGCCGGGCGATCTCGGAGACGGTCTGGCCGCGCGACACGTAGTGGTCCACGAACGTTACGCGGTCGGTGGCGGGGAGGCTGTCATACCGCTGCGCCACGAGGGTCCCCAGACCGCGGGGGACCCGCACGACGACGCTCCGCCCCGGTGGGGTGATGCCGCGCACGAACTGGGCGTTCAGCTCGAGGATCGCCGCCACGCTCGTATCGGCGAGGCGCGCGATCACGTCGAGGCCCGTCGCGTCCCCGACCGTCACCTCGTCGAACAACAGCGGCGGCAAGGGATCCACGTTGTCGAACCCGTACCGCCTCGGCTGCTTGGCGACGAGCGAAGCGGCGATCAATTTGGGCACGTAGTCCCGAGTCTCACGCCGCAGGTAACGGCGGTCCGCGAGCTGGAAGAACGTTTCGTCCCCCACGGAATCGGGTTCGCCGCCGGAGCCCCCGCGGCTGCCGGGAAGGCGCCCGATGCCCCGCTCGATCCGCCTCACGCCCGCGTTGTAGGCCGCGGCCGCCAGGTACACGCTCCCCAGCCGCTCCCGCAAGTCGGCGAGGTAGTTCACCGCCGCGTCCGTGGCCTTGAACGGGTCGCGCCGCTCGTCCACCCAGGGATCCACGGTAAGACCGTACAGGCGCGCCGTGCTGGCCATGAACTGCCACATCCCGACCGCCTTGGCGCGGCTCACCGCGGTGTTTGACAGCCCGCTCTCGATCAGGGTGAGATAGACCAGGTCCTCAGGGAGTCCCTTCGCCCGCAGCTTCTCGCGAATCATTCCCTCGTAGCGACCCAGCCGCGCCAGCCAGATCTCGAACCGGTCGCGCGCGTCCACCTGGAAGAACTCGAGATACTCGAGCACGCGCCGCTTGGCAGCGAAGCTCGACACGTCGATGTCAAACGTGGGCACTGCTGCCCCCCCCCCTCCCCCTCCCCCTCCGGCCTCAGGGACGGGGGCGGCCCCGATCGCCGCCGGGCCCTCGGGGCCGAACAGCCGCACCGCCTCGCGCTCCACTTCCTGAGGCTTGACGGCGGTGACGACGCTGTCGGGGGGAGGCCGCAAGCTATCGCGCGCCAGCGGCTGGTGCAGGCTGTCCAGCACCTGCTGGTCGGCTTCCGAGTCCTGAGCCGCGCGCGCGATCGCCGCGCCAAGCGAGTCCACCCGCAGACTCGTGCTGTCGGGTGCTACAGGCGTAACTGCGCCGGTGACGACGCCCGGCGCGCGGGCGCCGCCGCAGCCGGCCGCCAGCGCGCATGTCGCCCAGGTCAGGACGTTCAGTCGAAGGTGACGAATCTGTCTCATCTCGTCGCGAAAACGTTTCCCAGGATACGGTTAGTAGCGTTCAATACCGCAAGGGCCGCGCCACGCGGCTGGTCCCCCTCGGTGAGGTAACAGCCCACGAGGCGCGTGGCCCGGCCCTGCTGCCGCGCGGTGATCGAAACGATCACCACCGTGGCGTCGAACGCCCGGACCGCCTTGACGCCCAGCAGCTCGAACCCCATCTGGGGCTGCACCGCGCGCTCGAGCGCCCGCACGACGGCGTCCGCACAGCAGCGCAGCTCCCCCGCCGGGGAGATGACTCCCTCCGCTTCACCCCTGAACTCGCGTCCGTCCGCCCAGGAGAGCACGACTTTCGCCCAGCAGCGCCCGCTCGCCAGGCGCTGGAACTCGAAGTCCTTCAAGCGGAGGCGTTCCCCGCCTACCGGCTCCGGTTCCCCCACGTTCTGACCTCAGTCGAATCGGACTTCGATCTGGTGCTGGGCCGCAGTCTCCCGCGGCAGCTCGACCACGTCCACCTCCAGCCGGGGCCGCCCCTGCAAGTCCTGCTCAGCCGACACCACCAGAATCAATCCGCTCGCGAGCTCGACCTTGAGCTGGCGCAGGTCCGACCGCACCGTCACACCCCGCACTGAGTCGCCCCGCAGCCTCGCGACCCCACCGGCGATGCGGCGCAACTCCCGCAGCTCCAGCGACCTCACGCCAGTCGCTCAGCCAGGAGCCGCGATAGGACGGCGTCGGGAATGTGCTCCGCCTGGATAAAAAGCGACGATTTCGAGGTGGCCTCAAGCGGGTACGGGGCCCAGAACGACCGTCCGGGCCGCTCCGGGGTCGGGCCGGCCGGCCGGAAAGAGAGAACGAGTTGCCATGCCTCCGTGTTGGCCGGGCGCTCCGCCAGGGCGGCCACATGCCAAACCTGATCGCCATGGGCGATCACGCGCCAGGGCATGGATCACCTCTCGCAAACAAGGGCTCGACAATATGGGCGTAACTGCAAGTCCGGTCAAGACTTGTCAGTCATCACGAGTGGCCAGGGCCCGGAACCGCTTGGAGAGCTCCTTCGTCGCCGGTCCGGGCGCCCCCGAGCCGATCACCCGGCCGTCCAGCTTGATGACGGCGACGATCTCGGCGGCAGTACCGGTGAGGAACATCTCGTCCGCCGTATAGAGGTCGTAGCGGTTCAGAGGGACTTCTTCCACCGCGTAGGTCGCCTCCCGCGCCAGCTCGATCACGGCGTCGCGCGTCACGCCCCGCAGGATGCCGGCGTAGGCGGGCGGCGTCTTGAGCGTGCCGTTCGAGACCGCGAACAGGTTCATACCGCTCGCTTCGGCGACGTACCCGCCCGCGTCGAGCATGATGACTTCGTCCACGCCGGCGGCGATGCCTTCCACCTTTGCCAGGATATGGGAGAGGTAGTTGAGGGACTTGATGCGTGGCGAGAGGCTCTCGCGGTGGCTGATCGGCGTCGGCGCCGTGAGGGCCACCAGGCCCTTCTCGTAGCGGTCCGCGGGCCACAGCGCGATCGTGTCCACGATACAAATGATCGAGGGCTTGGGGCATTTGCGCGGATCGAGTCCCAGATCCCCGACGCCGCGGGTTACGAGGAGCCGGATGTAGGCATCCTCGAGCCCGCTTTTCCGCACGGCCTCTTCCACGAGGCGCGTCATGGCGTCTTTGGACAGCGGTATATCGATCCACACCCCTTTCGCCGAGGCATAGAGCCGATCGAGGTGCTGGGCGAGGCGGAAGATGCGTCGGTTGTAGACACGAATCCCCTCGAACACGCCGTCGCCGTACAGCAGGCCGTGGTCGAACACCGACACCCTGGCGTTCGCCTTGTCGCTGTACTGGCCGTCGATCCAGATGAGGGGTGGCATGGGTGGCGTGGCGGAATATACCGCGCTGGAGCACGAGTCGGCTACGTGTGCGCTACGTCACACGAAGCAGGGGCCGCCTCCGTCACTTCGAAAGGGCGACGATCTTCTCCAGGATAGTGCGGGCGAAGTCCTTGTCCCAGGTGACCGCGCTCTTCCTGGCGACGACCTGAACGCGCGTGGAGCCCTGAGCGGCGGACGTGAGCGTGACAGCGATTTCGCGGTCCGTTGTGGCACCCGCGATCTCCCGCTTGTCCTGGCCCCCTTCCTGCTCCGCTGCGGTTTTCGTCTGCCGGATCC